>JACPZR010000291.1 GCA_016195395.1 Spirochaetia bacterium | reverse complement strand
TCGATATCTCCGCCGAAGGTCCGGATCACCTGCGCCTGTAGATCCAGGTACTCGTTCAGGATGGATACCACGTCTTCCGGACTTTTCTTCTCTGACATAGCCGTGAAACCCCGCACGTCGGAGAAGAAGAATGCCAATTCTTTCCGCTCGCCGCCCAGCTGCATCTCCTGGCCGCCGGCCCCCTTGATCATGCTCACCGTGGAGCTTGAGACGAACTTGGACATGGCCAATTTTTCTTTCAATTCGCCGACCATGTGATTGAATTGGTAGGCGAGCACCCCGAGCTCGTCGAGCGAGTCGATCTTGAGGCTCACCTCCAGATTGCCGTCGCCCACTTTCTTTGCGGCATCCGCAACCTGTACGATCGGTTTGGAAATGGTCAGCGACACATAATACACGATGCCCAGAGCGACGAGGACGACAACGAGTGCCGTGATGGCCGACATCGTTTTCAGCCGGTTCATTTCCGCTTCGATGGCCGCTTTTGAATAGATGATCCGTGTGTAGCCCACGCGCTTTTCCTGGTAGAAAATGGGGCGCACGAACTCAAACGCCTGGATTGTGCCGCCGGATGACTGTTCAAAGGATATCTCTTTGCGGTCCACTACGGGCGTGGTGACTGACCGCAGGCGAGTCATGAGTTCTTCCGGCACGTCCTGATGGACTTTCTTTGGATCCGAGCTTACAAAGAACTTGCTCTTGAAAATAATGGAAACCTCTGTCAACCCCTCCACATCCTGGTTCATAACGCCGCGGACGATGTCGTTCAGAAGGATGCTTTGTCCGGAGAGAAGCGCCTCGGCTGCGGTTGCCGATATGGACAGAGCGGTCACTTCACAGACCTTGAACGCTTTGACCGTGATGGAGTTCTGCTGCACAGGGATGACGACGACGGCCAGGCCGCCCACTGTTCCCAGAACAATGAAAGCGATGATAATTGTCATCTTGATCCGTATGCCGCGCTTTTGGATCGACTGGCGCAGGGTGGCCCAGATATTGTTGCCGGTCTTGTTGGTTTCCACTGGAGTCCTCCGTAATAGTGCCCTGTCATTTTGGAAGGTGTCCAACGGAATGGCAATCAGGAACCGCCGGGACGGGGGCTTTTTTGCGGCGTGGCGTGTATGTCACATCGGGGGGAAAGCATCGTCAGTCTGAAACCACGCCCCCGCCCACAGGGGTCGACAGACAATCCGCGCGCCAAGCCAGACTTCGCCCACCCCCTGTGGGTGGTTAGGAGGCGGGGTATTTCCGGCGGGTCGGCGGGGCGCAGGGCCCTTTTGCACAGAGAATTGGGGCCGTCAAGCACTCCCTGTCACAGGGATGTGTTATCCTAAAATGGGAAAGACCACCCCGGCGTGCCCGTGACTGAGTCTAGACGTATTCCTCTTTTTCTTTCTTGATCACGATGGCGCCTTGCCACGGCGATGATCTCGTCGTCGTTGACTTTGGACAAGAGCATGCGCATTTCCCGCGGGGCCAGGTTGATGAGTTCTTCAAAAGTATACAGCAGTTCCCGAACGTTATCTATGATGTCAGGCGACTGGCTCCCCAGCTGCGTGAGAATTGTGTCTTCCGTAGATCTGTCCATGTGGTTGAGAATGTTCGCGAGCGCGTTTGGCCCGCCGGTTTCGGAGTAGGTCTCATCTGTCCGCCGCTCAAATTTCTCCCGCAACACCTTTGCAACGCGTTCAAGCGCCTCGGGGTGCGTCTTGATAGTACGAGCAATGCGGGAGGCTACATCGGACTGAAAAGCGGGCGGGAACATTTTCATGATGGCCGCCGCGATGCGCGGAGCAATGCAGGACAGCGCCACAGCGGCGATCTGTGGATGCTCCAGAGATAACGTTGCCGCCAGCACATTGGGATCCATGCGTTCCAGAAACTGAAAGTCGGTCCGGATGTCTGTGCGGTTCACGCGGGCCAGTATCTCGTCGGCCTTCTTTTCCCCCAGACTGCGCGCAAGAATCTCCCGCGCTTTTTCCACGCCGCCGTGGACCGGTTCATCAAAGTCCCGGAGGGTGCGGTCAAATTCTGACAGGATTTCCCGTCGTTCCTCCGCGGAGATGTGGCGGATCCGCGCCATGTCATTGACCAGTTTTTCGATATCCCGCTCGCCCAATTCTTTGAGCACAGCGGCGGCTTGTTCCGGCCCCAGCGCCAGAAGAAGCTTCGCAGCCCGTTCGCTGCCGCCCAGGCCCGGCGGAAGGTGTCTGGCCGGCACAGGAGCATGCGCCCGCATGTCTCGGATTTCATCACCCACGGTGTAATCGATCCGGAGCCGCTTTTTGGGGTCCATAGAATGAGACATAATCACGGTCGGGCCAGGGTGCAAGCGAAAAACGAGCCCGGCCCCCCGGCGACTGCGGTCCTGAACTCCGGGAACCTAAACCGCCGGCTTGGGTGGCGGCGCTTTGAAGATGCGGGGGAAGAGCAGGTGCAGAATGTCCCGGAGCTCAATGGCTACCCGCTCTCGGTTGAATTCCACCTGCACATCCGCCACTTCCGACAGTGCATACTTGAGACGGTCAATGCTGTTCCCAAAATACAGTCCGCCCAGCGCCTGCACGCCCTTGACGAGAAGCGGGATCAGATGGATGCGCTTGGGTTGGCATTTCCTCACATATTCTTTGATGGCGGTAACAGTGTCCACGTTGGACGGCACGGGGATGCTTTCGTACCAAGGGGGCGCTTCCCCGGGCGACCCTTCGCCCGCGTCGGTCTGGAAATGCACCACCAGCGGTATGTGTCCGCTGCGCACATAGTTTTTCAGAAAATGGATCACGCCCGGATGGAATTTGGAGACCAACAGGATATTGTGCCTGTCCACCTCTTTGTTCTGGAACGCGGGGTACGCGAGGGCTAGTTCCAGCGGCACCAGATTCATTTTTTCGCGCCAGATTGTGTAGATCGCGCCGGACACAACAAAGAGGAGAATATATACCACCAGAAGGACCAGAATGAACCAGGCGCCCTCAAAGAATTTGCTGATAAGAACGTTACCCAGCATCAACACCATGATCACAAAAGCCACGGCTGTCACGAGGGAGAACCGGCGGGCGCGGATTTGACGCAGGAGATAGCTCGCGATAGCGATGGTCATCGTAAGCATCACAGCAAGGCCGTACATCCCTTCAATGTCGTGACTCGTGGGGAAGAACAAGAGAATGACGATGGTGAGAGCTCCCAGCAGTATTGTCGCCCTGGGATTGTAGAGTCCTTCATGGCCGCCCATGCCCGCAAGGCGTCGCGTCCGCTTCCATGCCATGTCCCCGATTCCACGCGGGAAGAAGTTGCTGCGCGAAGCTCGGAGCACCTCCAATGGAAAGTCGGTTTGTGCTGTCTGCGCAGCCAGAAGGAGCATGACGGCTGTGACAATGCCGTAACCGCGCGCCAAAAACGGCCCTCCTACAACGTCCGCGATCTGTATGGGAAGTGGAACGGTGTCGTCATAAATGATTCCCAGAAAGAGAAAGTTTGCCAGCTGCATCGAGTAGGTCACGAGTACAATTCCGTACAAAGCCCACATGGACATCCGGATCGCGCGGGCGCCGTGATAGGGAATGTTCACGGATGAATAACCCACTTCCACCCCGGTAATCAGCGTTGCGCCGTTGGCCACGGAAAAGAGCACAAGATGCCAGAAGAGAGAGGGGTTTGCCGCTGCGACGCTCGACGGGAGCACCGGGTGCTTGGGGCCGTGCGCCGCGATCATCCCGATGCCGATAACGTTGATCACGATACTTGCAACGTAGAATACGATTACGGGCCAGATCAGGTACTTGGCAAGATTGCCTAGTCCATAACGTTGTATGAACGACAGAAAGACCAGAAAGCCCAGGCCCCACTTGAGTCGGTCTTCCACGGGGATGAGGTACGCCATGGCCTCCACACCGGCAATCAAGCTGATGGCCTGCGTGGCGGGAAAGTCCGCTAGGAGACTGGCCGTCCCTGTCTTTCCAAGGAAGGTCATGATGCTCTTGATGCGCGGGTGGTGGCGGATGTGACTGGCCGTGATAAAAGCGGAAACGTATGCGCCGCCGCCGAGCTCCGGGTGCGTGTGGTGGTGGGACATCGAATTGTACGTGAGTATGGCGATCAGATAGACCACCATAATAATGGCGCCGGCGGCCAGAGTTGCCTGGAGGCCAACAGTGTAACTGGATGCAACGAGCGCGACCGTGATGTGGACAAGCGCATCCGCGCCGTATGCAAGAGAGCTCCCGGGGTCTGTCAGGATCGTAGCAAAGATCAGCCGGATGTCTGTGAGGAGGCTTCTCTCAGACAGGGGAACGTCCGCAGTTGAGTCACTTTCCATTGTCTGGTGTCACCAAGCGTTCAGGGGCGCCGCCGGCGCGCGCGCCATGCCAATCCGATCAGTCCATCCGCCCGGCAAGAAAGAGCGCAGCACCCATGAGAGCCATGTCTTTCAAGAGCTGGGCCATCGATGCGTCCCGCATAGCGGAATTTGCAAGACCCGGTCCGTGGATGGTGAGGATGAAGATGAAGAGCAGAGCGGCGAGGCCAAAGCACGCCTGTCGCGCGCGGACCTTCATGGCAATGGCCGCGCCTGCAGCCACCATGGCGATGCCGGTCACGTAGACCCAAATAACGCCGCCGGGGACCCACGAGGGAACCATTCCGCCCATCTTGTCCGCGTATGCAACGTGCAGGAGGCCAAAAATGGCAAAAGGGACGGCGTAGACTACCCGTGCCACTGTGTTGGTGAGGAAACTCATTCGCAAATTTCTCCTTGCAAACTACCGGGTTGGCTCCTGACGATCCTTAATCAAGAAGAAAACAAATCGTATCGGGGCTCCTTTCCTGAGTCGTCGCTTTTTCGCCGCGGCCGCACCGGTACTCCGCATCCCATATTTATGAAGAAAAGAAGCAAATCCCTAACAGTCTATGCATCGTGTATCCTCGTTCTCTGCGGCTGGTCAGAGGGGGCTCTGCCGCAGGCTCCGCAGGATTCCCCCCGCATCCCCAGCTCTCACCCGCTTC
>JACPZR010000311.1 GCA_016195395.1 Spirochaetia bacterium | reverse complement strand
ACTAGTTCCGCTGTCACGACAGCCGGAGGCGGGGGATTGGGACTCCCGCAGTGAAAACACATAGCTCGATCGGTGGTGATGGATTGCACTGCTCATACAGAACACTATATAAGAAACAAATCCTATGACTTTTCTCACTTTGGGTTAGTAAGAAAGCTCATATAATGAGACTCGTTCTTGTGATTAATTACGTCCCATGAACGAAACCTACAATGACAGGGTCGTGAAGGGCTTTCTCATATCCTCCCTCGTTTGGGGGGTTGCTGGGATGCTCGCCGGTCTTCTGGCCGCGCACCAACTGGTTTTCCCGGTCCTCAATCTGGATCTGCCGTATACGTCTTTCGGAAGGATCCGGCCGCTGCACACAAACGCCGTAATCTTTGGATTTGCGCTGTCGATCGTGTTTGCGGGCGTGTATCATTCCCTGCAAAGACTCCTTCGTGTCCGCTTGTGGTCAGACAAGCTCGCGATGTTGCACTTGGTATTGTACAATATCACAAGGAAAGAAAAACAGCTCTATGTCGCCATCTGGTTTTTTATGGCCACAGTGATCACTGTTCCAATTCTCTTCCTCGTGAATAACGCCGCAATTCCGGTGGGACTATTTAAGTCTTACTCGGTATACTCCGGCGTGTATGACGCAAACGTACAGTGGTGGTATGGACACAATGCCGTGGCATTCGTCCTGACAACGCCGTTCCTTGGGATCATGTACTATTATTTTCCAAAGCACATCAACCAGCCGGTGTTCTCTCACAGGCTGTCGATTGTTCACTTTTGGTCATTGATTTTCATCTACATCTGGGCCGGCCCGCACCACCTTCTCTACTCACCGTTGCCGGACTGGGCGCAGTCGCTGGGGACCGCTTTCAGCATCATGCTGATTCTCCCTTCGTGGGGCGGTATGCTCAACGGCTTTTTGACGCTGACGCAGGCCAAAGAGAAGATTCAGACGGATGCAACACTCAAGATGTTCCTTGTTGCCATTACTTTCTATGGTATGTCGACGTTTGAAGGGCCCATGATGGCCGTTAAGTCTGTGAACAGCCTCTCGCACTACACGGACTGGACCATTGGCCACGTACACTCGGGCGCACTCGGATGGGTGGGCTTCATGAGCATGGCGATGATGTACTATATGGTTCCGCGCCTGTGGGGCCGCAAACTCTATTCAGAGAAATTGGCGAATACACACTTCTGGCTGGGGACTCTCGGGATTCTCCTCTACGTGGTGTCCATGTGGACATCCGGCATTACGGAAGGCGCTATGTGGCGCGCGATCAACCCGGAAACGGGTGAGCTTCAGTATCAAAACTGGATCACGATCTCCGAGCTTCTGTGGCCGGTTCTAGTGGGCGGGATCTTTGAAGTGCTGCCGCCATTTCTCATGGCGCCTGCCTCCACAGTGAAGCCCATTGCAGCGGTGAAGCCGTATTCCGCATTGGAACTGGCCGGACGCGATGTTTACCTGAAAGAAGGATGCATGAACTGCCACTCGCAGATGATTCGCCCCTTCAAATGGGAAACGGACCGTTTCGACCGTACGCATGCCTACGGCGATACGCCTTACAGCCTGGCCGGCGAGTACGCCTACGACCACCCGTTCCTCTGGGGGTCCAAGCGCACCGGACCGGATTTGGCGCATGAGTCGCAGCTGCAACCCTCTGCCGACTGGCACAAGACGCACCTGATGAATCCTCGTGAAACGTCACCCGGTTCCGTGATGCCCGCGTATCCGTGGGTATTCAAGATCATGCTGGATCCGGCTGAAGTGGAAACACACATGCGCGGCCTTGCCAAGGTGGGAGTTCCTTACACCGAGGACGACTACAGAAAAGCGGCGGACGTAAAAGGAAAAACAGAAGGCGATGCGCTGATTGCGTATCTGCTGAAACTGGGGCGCGATACCGCGCACCTGCAGGATGGTGGAAAATGAGCACCGAAGAACTCCTTGTCTACTACAAGGTTTCGCGCGTCGCGCTGCTCGTGGCGGTTCTTGGCGGGATCGTTTGGTACCTGTACTTTACACAGCGCGGCAAACGGCTGGAAGAACCGGCTAAACGTATGATGGAGGATGATCATGTCGCATGACGATAACAAAGAGTTTGACGGGATCCGCCAGGCGGACAACAAGCTGCCGACGTGGTACACCATCAGTTTCATCGGCACGGTGATCTTTGGCGTCTTCTACATCGCCTACTACATCATCTTTGGCGGCTGGTCGGAAACCGGACAGTACCGTGAAGAGGTGCAGGCGCACATCAAGAAGTATGGAGAAGCCGCGGCGTTGGTCAGCACCGGCGGCGGTAATCCCCTGCGCGGCGATGCAAAAGCAATCGCGGCAGGAGCGCAGACATTCGCAACCATCTGTGCCGCATGCCACAAGCCGGACGGAACGGGCCTCATCGGCCCCAACCTGACGGATAACGTGTGGCTGCACGGTGACAACGAGGCTGCCTTGTTCAATACTGTGATGGAAGGCGTCAAAACAGCGGAACTGAAACAGGTTCCGCCCAAAGGCGAAATGCCGGCGCACAAAGCCTCGCTTGGGGCAAGGAAGGTCTGGGAAGTGCTCGCGTACCTCACAGACAAGAATAAGAATATCAAGCCGGGCAGCGGAAAATGATCGTTGCCCGCAACGTAACAGGTCTCATCAGCCGTGCCCGATCGTGGGTGCGGCTGGTGCTCCTTTTCGTGTATTTGGTGACGCCCTGGGTTAACTGGGGCGGCCGCCCGTTTGTCCTCCTTGATATCGCGGATCGAAAGTTCTACTTCCCGGGGATCGTTATCTGGCCTCAGGAATTCTACTTCCTCCTTTTCCTGTTGATCATCGCTGGTTTGTCTCTCTTTATGTTTACTGCCCTCTTTGGGCGGCTGTGGTGCGGTTGGGGCTGCCCGCAGACGATCTATACGGAACTCTTCGATACAGTAGGCCGGTTGATTCTGCCGAGCAAGTTCGGAAAGAAGTCAGAGAAGCTCTGGCACAGAGGGATCGTACATGTTGTATGGATTCTCTTATCCGCCATTCTGACGTTCCACTTCATCGGTTACTTTGTGGGTGTGCGCAAGATGGCCGCCGAACTGATGACAGACGGATTGGTGATTTTCACAAATTCCACATGGCCGTGGTTCTGGGTCGTGGTAACCGGCCTTTTCTACTTTGACCTCGGCATGTTTAGAGAACAGTTCTGTGTGTACGTATGCCCGTACGCACGTTTCCAATCGGTGATGCTCGACCGCAACTCCGTCATCGTTGGGTACGACTCCAAACGCGGGGAACCGCGGCGCGCCAAGGGAGCGGACGCGCAAAATGGTGACTGCACCAATTGTACGCTCTGCACTCTCGTATGCCCCACGGGCATCGACATCCGCGATGGGATGCAGGTCGCCTGCATCAACTGCGGTCACTGCATCGATGCATGCACAGGTGAGATGGCACGACACGGCAAGGAGACTCTTGTAGGTTACGGCTCCATGGCGTACTTTGAAGAACGGGAAAAAACAAAGGTGCTCCGCCCGCGGACCGTAGTGTACGGCACGCTCTATGTGGCAATCTTTGCGGCTTTCATCTTCCTTCTGGACCGCCGTGTGCCTGCGAACCTCTCTGTCAGACGGGACAGAAACATACCTCCCGTCCTCGTTGACGGGTACGTTCAAAATTACTACGAAGTGGATCTGGCGAACTTCAGCGAAGTGCCGGCCCGTTTTAAACTGGATGCAAAGATCCTTGATGATCACTCCGACCTAGGGGCGCTGGAAACTCTCGCAGCAGAGAATCCAGCAGTGGTGGAACCCAATCACCTGCAGCCGCTTCGGTTGGTGCTCCGCGGCAAGCCGGTGGAGCAACCCTTGGACAAGACCGCGTCCGGCGCAGCAGGGGTTAAACCCAGTTCCAACAAAGACGACGGCGCGGCAAAGCATGCCAAAAGGACACTGCGGGTGGAACTGTCCGCGCAGGTCATCGACCATCCGGAATTGATTGTCAAGAAAACATCGATCTTCACGGTGCCTGAATCATGACACCGGCCAACCGCAAAATGGTTCAAATCTTCGGGGGCATGGGCGCGCTCTTCTCAGTGCTGCTCATTGCCCTCGGCTTCAAGTTCTACGCGGCCCTGTCGACCCTGGAGCCCACAGTGGCGCGCGACTACTATGAAGTGGGCAGTGAGTTTGACCGTCATCTGGCAGAAACAAAGAGCACGGACAACCGAATGCTCTCGAGCGCCTTCTTCCAGACCAAGCAGCCCATCAAGATCGGCGAGCAGGACATCACGGTTACATATACAGAGTCGGGCTCAGGCCAGAGGCCGGTTGCATCGGCGGAAGTCAGTCTGCTTTTGTCACGCCGCGCCACTACCAAACAAAACAGCGTTACATCGTGCGCCACTGATGCAAACGGAACGTGCCATCTTCGTGTGAAATTCACCGGCCGTGGGCCGTGGGAAGCTGTACTTACCGCTAAAGACAGCGGCGGTCATCGCCGGATGGTAAGAACCTTCATCGTGGAAGGCTAGATCGGAAGACGGTGCTTGGCGTTGATCATGAGAGGAAAGGCCCCGCTCTGAACCTCCGCGCGTAATGCCGGCGCGGAGATCCCCCTCTCCTCCATTGCCCTCTGAAACTGCTGCCTGGGAGACACGTAACCGGCGGTCAGCGGAACAACCATGCGGGCCACCGTGTGGCCCTGCTTGTCGGAACTAATCGTGAAATTGTGCCTGTCAACGCCGCCCTGCGCCAGGAGGATTTCAATCATTGCGATTCCCATGCCCGCCCCTTCCGAAGGGTCGCTGTGGGACATGAAAAACTCGTACAAATTGTCGACGTTCAGAGAGTGGACAAATTTTTCGCGGATGCGCGTCTCTTCCGCGCCAAACAAAGGGAAGATGTTTTTGACGGAGGCCACCATGACATCGGGGCAGTGCGTAAACGAAACCGTGAAAAAGAGACCTTTCTGTTTGATCCGTGTTGCGTAGGGTTTCATCCGGGGTTCTACCAGAGTGTAGCGAAATCTCTCCATCCCGCGCTGGTATTCCTCTTCATTGACGGGGTCCAGGTTCATCTCCTCAAAAAGAATCCGCTTTAGATTTGCCTTGGACGCATTCTGCACCAGCTCCCGGACCGATGCATACACCGGCCCCACAAGATCTTCGCGCTGGTATGTGCTGAAAATGCTCTTTACAATGTACTCAAGCTTGGCTTCGCCGCTGTCGCGGAGAGTGGAGCTTTTCAGCGTGATCGTTGTGCCGGCGGCCAGGGCATCTCTGATTTGAGCATCAAACGACATGGCCGCCGAGCCTCCGGTCAAGGACCGTCCGCACCTGATCCAAGTCCGGGGGAAGCCGTACGGGCATGTTCTTGTGAACTGCAGTCATTCCGGGAAGCCTGTCTTCATGATAGCCGGTTTTGAATTCGGAGAATTTGAGTCCGTGAGCTGTGGAAACCACCACAACACGGTCTGTGCGGGCGATGATGCCGGCTCCCGCCAATTTCCTTGTGCACGCGATTGCCACACCTGTATGAGGGTCATTGAACAAGCCATACCGGTCTGACTCAGCCGCCGCATCCGCCAGCTCCGCTTCCGAAGCCTGCTCTACCACTCCTTCAAACTCTTTGAGTGTGCGCACGGCGCGCGGATAGCTGACCGGGTTCCCGATCTGGATGGCGGAAGCGAGCGTTGTCTCTGCGCGGACCGGTGCAAACGTTCTGAAGTCATCCTTGAAACTGATGTAGAGCGGATTGGCACGTGCGCTCTGGGCCACAGCAATGCGTGGATACTTCGAGATCAGCCCCGCCTCCTTCATCATTTTGAAACCTGCGCCCAGAGCGCTCACGTTACCCAGATTTCCTCCGGGGATGACGACCCAGTCCGGCACCTCACCCTGCATCTGGTGAACGATCTCGAAGCTCACGGTCTTCTGACCCTCAATCCGCAGGGGATTCATGGAATTGGCCAGGTACAAACCTTGGTCTTTGGTGACCTCTTTTACAATGGCCATGCATCCATCAAAATCGGTATCCAATGAAAGAACAATGGCGCCCGCTGCAAGCGGCTGCACCAGCTGCGCCGTAGATATCTTGCCCGCGGGAAGGAACACCACCGTCGGGATGCCCGCGTAGGCGGCGTACGCAGCGAGTGCTGCGCTCGTGTCGCCTGTGGAAGCACACGCCACCGCCCGCACCGGAGCTCCCCTTCCCATCAGGTGGTTCACATGGCTGACAAGAACCGTCATCCCAAGGTCTTTGAAGGATCCTGTGTGAGAAACCCCGCACTGTTTGACGGCAAACCCCGCCAGGCCCAGGTGCGACGCATAACGCGGCATATCGATCAGCGCGCTGTTCCCTTCTCCAAGCGATACGATTCTCTTCTGATCCACACCGGGAAGGACCCATTCTTTTCTGGCCCATATACCGGAGGAAAAGGGGGCTGGACCGGACAGTCTTCCGGAAAAGCGCGCCTTCCACTCGGCGGCTGAGACAGACGTCACGGCCTGCATGTCGTGCTTCACTTCCAAAAGACCGTCACACCGGCGGCATCGGTAGATGATTTCATCCATCGGGTAAATCGTGGCGCAGTCAATGCATGCCAGATCAGATCGGAACGTCATGCGGGTGTCTCCTCGGAATCACCGGTCTTCTTTCTTCCAAACAAATACACGCCCCGCTTGTCGCGCGAACGGACATCCACACCCGGGAAAACCTTCTTCAGAGTGAAGAGAAACTTCATTCGTTCCGTCCCAAATGCGTTGATGAAATATTTGGTTGTGAGTTCAAATTCAATGTACTGAATCGGCCGGTTGTCCTTCAGCGCGGCAGCCAGTCTGAAGACTGCCTGGTGACCAATCAATTCACGGCTCTCGAAGGATTCAGCCGACTTCATGAGTTCAGACCGCTTTGAGTGCGGCGCGGTATAAAAGATCGGCCCGCCTGGATTTACCGTAATCTCGTATTCCTCAAGGTCGCGGTCTTTGCGGAAACGCAGCGTGAGGTGGTCATCCTTGATCCCGTGCATGCGGGTCTGGATCTCGGAATCCAACTGACCGATCGTAATCACGCGCTCACGCGCTTTTTCTTCAATGACGATATCCCAGACTGTTCCCTGCGCCGGCGGGGGTGATTGCGTGTCCGCGCGCGCACTGAGCGCGGGTCCCACAAGCATCCGGTATACGATGACCAATATCGCCCCCGTGGACAGAACCCCAAGGACAATCGCAGCGACGTGGATCCCGGACGGAACGATGATTAACATCAGTCGAGCTG
>JACPZR010000310.1 GCA_016195395.1 Spirochaetia bacterium | reverse complement strand
GGACATTGACCTCTTTAAGAACGTGAATACCAACTTTGGTCACGTGGGGGGCGACGCTGCCCTTGTGGCTCTGGCGGGCGTGATCAATGAAACGGTCCACAGCCTGGGAAAGGACGACATGGCCGGCCGCTACGGCGGGGAGGAATTCTGTGTCCTTCTGCCCGACTCCGGACCGGAGCGTGCTTTGGAAGTAGCCGAACTCATCCGCAAGAACATCGAGGCAAAACCCATTCCCATAGGCGACAAAGAGGCAAAGATTACGATTTCCGTGGGAGCGTCGTCGTTTCCGCTTCATGCGCCTCACATCAAAGACATTGAGGACTTTATCCGCTTGGCGGATGAGGCGCTCTATATCTGCAAAAACCGCGGCCGAAACTGCTCTTCCGTCTATGACCCGGCCGTCGCTGCCGAGTTAGCGCAAAAAAAATAATTGTTTGCCATTCAGAGGCCTCCCGGCCTTTGTTTTCCGGCGCAGGTTAATTAGGACCCCGAGAAGCGACTCTGCGGCCCAGACCAAAGCCGCATCCGTAAAAATCAGCGGACAAGTAAGGCAGGGATGCCAAACACGACGCTCTCAGGACAAGGAGATAGAATTATGCCCGATATGTATCCATTTAGTCAGAAAGGGTGCACCACAGACCAAGCCCTCTGGGAACGGTCGGGGAAGCGCGGAAAGCGTGCCTTTGAACTTGCGGCCATCAACATGCCGATTGTCCCCGGATACATCTTGGATTCCCGTCTCACCCCCGCCATGGACAGCGCTCCTATCAAGGACCTCTCCACGCAGGGTCTCGTAGACATTGAAGCGGGGATTGGCCGCAAATACGGAGCCGCGGAAAATCCGCTTTTGTTGAAAATCGTCATCAGTTCCAACCTGTCTTTACCCATCTATCCCACCGTGTTTAACGTCGGCCTCTCTCCGCAGACGATTCCCGGCTTTGCGAAGATGATTGGTGAGCGTGCCGCTTGGTTTGAATACTGCTACCTCCTGCGCACAGCGGGCACCAAACTGTATGACGTTCCGTCCTCCAAGTTCGACGAGATTGAAAAGAAATTCCCGCCGACTGTTGAAGGCACGCGCGACTGCGCCATGGAAATGATCGCTCTCTTGGGCAAAGACAAAGTGCCGGATGATCCTATTGAGCAGCTGGTCGTTCTGACCAAGAATGCAGGCAAGCGTTACCACGATCCTGAACTGGATCCGGAAGACCAACCTGCGTTGATCATTCAAGGCCTTGTCTTTGGCAATATCGGTGAGGGTTCCTGCGTGGGTATGTACTACACGCGCGACATCGTTTCCGGAGAAAACAAACTGTCCGGCAGCTATCTCATGAACAGCTACACGCTGGACCGCAAAGGAGAAGAAATCGCCAAACTGGAACCGCATTACCTGGAAGAGCTGAAGAAAATCGGTCAAACCGTAGAGCGTCAGTTCAAAGAGATCCGGGAAATCAAGTTCATCGTTGAAAACAAGCGCCTCTGGGTGATCAACCAGACCGCCGTGGATGCCAAGTCCACCCAGGCACACGTGCGCACCATGCTTGATCTTCTGACGAATGGCGTCGTGGACGACAAATGGGTGATCAACCAGATTCCACCGGGACAACTGGCAACCCTTCTGCACCCGATCGTGGACCCCAACTCTCTGCAGGGCATGCCCGTGATCTCCGGAGGGTTGGCCGGCTCTCCCGGCGCTGCTGTGGGCCGTGCGTATTTCTCCGCTGACAGACTGATGGAAGCGCACCGCGAAGCCATTCAGAAAGGCGAAGATACTCGTATGATCCTCTGCGTCGTCTCTTCGTTTGCAGAGGACGTGAAGGCTATTGAAGTGGGCATGGGCGTAGTCGCTGTAGAAGGCGGTTACTCATCGCACGCTCCTGTGGTGGCGCGTTCCTTGGGCAAAGTGGCCATCATCAATCCCAACCTGAAGATCGCAAACGGCACGCTGGAGGCCGGCGGGCACGTTGTGAAAGAAGGGGATTACATCACGCTTGATGTGCCCTTCTACAAGCCGCCTGTCATCGGTCTTGGCCGCGCGGACCTTATCAATCCTGACATCACGTCCAACGGACTCGTTGAGTTCATTGAAGTGGTCAAGCGCCATGTGAAGCCGGACTTTGTTGTCCGCGCCAACGGGGACCTGGGCCGCGATGCGCGTGTTGCCAAGTCGATGGGCGCCTACGGCATCGGCCTCTGCCGCACGGAACACATGTTCTTTCAGGGAGACCGGATTCACCGCTTCCGCGAGATGATTCTTGCGAAGAACTTGGAAGAGCGGGTCAAGGCTCTCGACGATCTTCGTCCGCTCCAGCGCGATGACTTCTATGACCTCTTCAAGACCATGGCGCCGCATCCGGTGACCATACGACTTTTGGATGCCCCGCTGCACGAGTTCCTGCCGCGCTCGGAAGAAGTTCTTGCGGATTACCTGGAATATCTGAAGCGTCGGGGGGTCACTCCGGACAAGAAAGATATCTCTGAACGCATTGAGCTCATGCACGAGTTCAACCCGATGCTTGGACACCGTGGCTGCCGCGTTGCCGTCACGTATCCGGAAATCTACGAAATGCAGGTCCGAGGGATCTTTGAAGCCGCTGCGCGTCTCAAGAAAGAAGGCGTGGAAGTGGTCCCCGAGATCATGATCCCGATCGTGATGAACCCGTCGGAACTGACGTTTATCAAGAACGGCAAACGCATTGAAGGGAAGTACATCAAAGGGATCCGCGACGTTTACAATGAAGTGTCCAAGGATTCCGGCGTTGAGCTTCACTACAAAGTGGGCACGATGGTGGAACTGCCGGCGGCCGCGCTCCTTTCTGACGAGCTGGCGCGTTATGCAGAGTTCTTCAGCTTTGGAACCAACGACCTGACGCAGACCACGTTCGGCCTGTCGCGGGACGACGTTACGTCGTTCTTCCCGGCCTACACCGAGTTCGACATTCTTGCCAACAACCCGTTCCAGATCCTTGGAAGCCCTGTGAAAGAACTGATCCGTATCAGCGCCTCCCGCGGAAAGTTGACGCGGCCTGACATTCACCTGGGCCTCTGCGGAGAGCACGGGGCGGACCCCGCCAATATCGAGTTCTGCAAGGATTCCGGTCTCCACTACGTTTCCTGTTCACCGTACAGCGTGCCGATTGCCCTCCTGGCTGTGGCGCAGCTGAACCTGAAGCAGGAAGCGGCGGCCGCCAAGAAATAGGGTACGGACCTCACCGCACGGTTTCCGCTCAAGGAACCGTAAAAGCGCCGCCCGCCTGTGGGGCGGCGTTCTTGTTTATCCCGTGTCGCACATATGAACACAACGATTACACTTCCGGGATCCAACGTCCAGATCTCGCGCCTCCTCTTTGGGTGCTGGGCCATGGGCGGCTGGTACTGGGGCGGCGCGGATGATGCCAAATCAGAGAGCGCCGTGCGCACGGCCTTGGACCTTGGAATCACAACCTTCGACACGGCGCCCGTGTACGGCTTTGGCCGGAGCGAAGAGGTGCTGGGACGGGCCTTGGCGGGCGTGCCCCGCGAGTCGTTTCAGATTGCCACCAAGTGCGGCCTGTCTTGGACGGATAACGCTGGAACATTCTTCTTTGAAACACCGGACGGGCCCGAGGGCCGGCCTGCGCGCGTATTTCGAAACCTCCGCTGCGCGGCAATACGCCGTGAATGTGATTTGAGCCTCAAACGCCTGGGCGTAGATACGATCGACCTGTACCAGATTCACTGGACGGACCCAAGCATCCCGTTCGATGAAGCGGCCCGCGCGTTTGAGGAGCTTCATGCTGCCGGCAAGATC
>JACPZR010000309.1 GCA_016195395.1 Spirochaetia bacterium | reverse complement strand
GCATGACACCGGTTTCTGCCGCCTGCTCATGGATAAGGTCACGCAGAAAGGCGTGGCTTGGCAGAAAATGCCTGAGCCGTTCGAGAAGTTTGTCTATCCGGGCCGCACGTTTGAATTGTATGGGGATGAGGCCCGCTTCAAGTCCGACCTCCTGTCCCAGTTTCCGGCCGAGGCAGAAGCCATAGAACGTTACTTTCAGGACATCCGGAAGGCATCCGCCCTCTTCGGCAAATCGATGATGATCAAGTCCACCGCGCCCTCGCTTGAAAGTTTCCGGGCACAGATGGTGGACAAGAACATTGTAACGCTCAAAGACTATTTGGATTTCCACTTCAAGAACACGGACCTCAAAGCCATCCTCGCCTCCCAGTGGGGAGATTACGGTCTGCCTCCGTCCAAGTGCACGTTTGCCACGCACGCAGCGTTAGTTGTTCATTATTTTAACGGCGGCTTCTATCCGATCGGCGGCGCCGGGAAGATCTTTGAATCCGTGGAGCCGATCATCGAAGCGGCCGGCGGAATGGTTCTTCCCTGTATGGAAGTGCAGGAAATTCTCGTGGAAGATGGGAAGGCAGTGGGCGTCCGGACCAAGGCGCTCCGCGGCGGCATGGAGGAACAAACCTTCTATGCGCCCGTGATTCTTTCAGGCGCCGGCGCCTATCCCACGTATTCCAAACTCCTCCCCAGTTCCGCGCCGGTTCCGTTCCGGAATGCTCTGGCCGACTTCTACAAGAGAGAAAAGATGGCCACGAGTCTCTGCATATACCTTGGTCTTTCGAAAAGTCCTGCCACTCTGGGCTTCAAGGGAGAGAACTATTGGATTTTTGGATCCACGGATCACGAGGAAAACTTTGCGCGTCGGAACGAATGGCTTACGACGTTCGGCGAGGTCAGCGGCTACTATATGTCGTTCCCCAGCCTCAAGGACCCTCTAGCAAAGAATCACACGGCGGACATCATCGCCTTCTGCGATTATTCTGTGTTCGAGAAATGGAAAGAACTGCCTTGGAAGAAGCGCGGCGAAGGCTACGAAGAGATGAAGAAGAAGATCGCCGCGGCCGTCATCGAATCACTGGAGCGGCGGTTTCCCGGCTTCAAGGATATGGTTGAGTTCATTGAGGTCTCCACACCGCTTACCAATGAACACTTTACAGCGCATCCGGACGGCGCCATCTACGGCCTTGCCTGCGTGCCGGAACGTTATGACAAGACCAAGTCCCCTTGGTTTGATGTGTCTACCCCCATTCCCGGCTTGTATCTGACCGGAGCGGATGCGGGCGGATCCCCCGGGATTGCCGGAGCGATGATGGGCGGCCTTGCCGCTGCGCTCAAAGTGCTCGGCAGCCGTGACCTATTGAAGCAGATTCTCACGGCGTAGCGAGGAGCCCGGCCGGCCCCGGAGGCCCTGCGTTTGAAAACGGGCATGCGCAACTCTCAGTGATTGTGACCGCCGAAAGAACTGCTGGCGCAAAAGAAGACGGCCGAGCAGATGCCCGGCCGTCTCCAAGAATCGAGATTGTGAACGGTCAGCCGATGGCTTCGCGTCCTCTCTCTCCGGTGCGGATGCGGATCACTTCTTTGAGATCCGTGACGAAGATCTTACCGTCGCCGATGTTGCCCGTGCGGGCGCCTTCGATGATGGCTTTGATCGTGGGTTCCACAAAGTCTTCGTTGACTGCGATCTGGAGCATGGTCTTGCGCCGCAGGTTGACGGAGTGGACTTGACCACGGTAGGTCTCGTCGTATCCGCTCTGCTGGCCGCATCCCATTGCTGTGATGACAGTCATCTTGCCCACTTCAGCTTTCATAAGCTTGTCCTGGACGTCGTAGAGCTTGTGGGGTTGAATCAGAGCTGTTACCAGTTTCATTTTAGCATATCCTCCATTTCACCGTGTAATCAATCCACAAAGAGTTGATATCCACGATACCCCTCTTCTCCGTGCTCGCTGATGTCCAAGCCGAGTGTTTCCACTTCTTCTGTTGGGCGCAGACCAATCGCGAATTTGATGACGTAAGCGATCACGACCGTTCCCACAATGCTGAGCGCGAGCGTAATGCCCACGGCCTTGACCTGTTCCATCCAAAGACCGCCGTCCATTACAAGTTTGGCAAGTCCATTCTTCACGGAAACCAGTCCGGCGTCGCCCAGAGCAAAGCTGCCGTCTTCTTTGATGATGACGCCGAGGTTTGCGTTAGCGGCTGGATGAGCAAGGATCCCTGTCAGGATTGCGCCCAACGTTCCACCCACAGCGTGCACGCCGAACGTGTCGAGTGCGTCATCGTAGCCCAAGAGGCCTTTGAGTTTGGTCACTGCAAGGAACGGAATCGCTCCAGCTGCAAGGCCGATGATCATGGCGCCGTTGGACGTTACAAAACCGCAGGCCGGTGTGATGACCACGAGGCCGGCCACAAATCCGGAGCAGAAGCCCAGGATAGTCGGTTTGCCTTTTGTGATCCATTCAAGCAGGGCCCATACAAAACCCGCAACAGCGGTGGCAAGGGTTGTGGTCATGAATGCGTTGGAGGAAATACCGTCCGCCGCAACAGCAGAGCCGGCATTGAATCCGTACCAACCTACCCAGAGCATACCTGTTCCAATCGCCGTCAACACGAGGTTGTGCGGGTCCATAGAACGGCTTCCAAAGCCTACGCGTTTGCCAAGGATCAGGGCAAGAATCAGGGCAGACCATCCGGATGACATGTGCACAACGGTTCCGCCGGCAAAGTCGATCGCCTTAATGGTTGCTTTTTCATTCCAAACGCCGTTCATGAAACCGGTTGCGCCCCACACCATGTGTGCCAGCGGGAAATAGACGACGAACATCCACAGCGTAACGAAGATCATGATCGCCGAGAATTTCATGCGCTCTGCGATGGCGCCGATGATCAGGGCAGGTGTGATGATCGCAAACATCATCTGATACATAGAGAATACGTTATGCGATACCCAGAAAGAATAGTCGGTGTTGGGATTGGAATCCACGCCCTTCAAGAAGGCAAAGTCCAAGCCGCCAAGGAAAGGCCCGCCTTTTGCAAAGACGAGACTGTATCCCACAGCCCACCATAAGATCGTAACCAGACCCGCTATGCCCATGCACTGGGCAATGACGGACAGCACGTTCTTTGAACGCACCAAACCGCCGTAGAACAGGGCCAAGCCCGGCAAGGTCATAAACAGCACAAGGGCCGTTGCGACCATCATCCACCCGTTGTGACCGGGACCGGCTCCGCTGATTTTGGACGTTACCTTATCAGCTGCCGTATCCGCGCCACGGGCGCCATTGTTAACATATGCTTCGAGATCGCTCACCCGCTGTTCCATCGTTGGATCCGCCGGTTTGGCGAAAAGACGGGGTTGGATAACGAGCATTGCCAAGAGTGCAAAGACTGCCACTCTGGAGAGGGAGTAAAGTTTCATGGAAAGCCTCCTGATTGCATTTTTTCCAGTCCTCGTGGGGATATAAGCAAAGACCGTACCATGTAGCAGAATGCCTGGAATATGACAATCGCCGTGGGAAGAGCGTGCTGGTGCGTACTTTTCAGGCATAATGCGGTGATTCAAAACAGCTTGTGCGACTCCTGCTCGTACGAAGACTTGGAGCAGGTGGACGACTCCAGGGAGCGGCTGGCGTCAGTTTGTTATAGGCGCGCAAAAAAGCGCACTCAATGTGACGCCCATGATCTGCCTTTCCTGCTGTGAATTTCATCCGGGTCTGCCGGGCCGACTCTGCCCGGTCTGCTCGGAGCCGCTGGTGATCCGCACAGAAGAGAATGTCGCAACCATGCGGCACGGGTGGCTCAAGAAGTCGCTTGAGACATGGGTGAAACGGGGCCAGGTAAGCGACACCGCCGCCGACGAAATCCTTGCGGCGCTGGAAAAAGACCGCGCGGCGGACGTCAGGCGACCATCGCCCAGCGAACCCCGGGACATGGTATCTCTGGTCTCCGCTCCTCTAAAGCGACAGGCGGAGTCCGCCTTGGCAGGTCTGTCCCGATTGATTGAACCGCCTCCACCCCGGCGACGGCCCCTCACGCGGCTTCGCGGAGGCGGCGGTGACAGTGACCTTGACTCCGCTACAAACACAGCACGACACCTGACCGGACGCGCGAACAAGTTCGACGGATTGGATGACGTCGCAGCGCTTGATGCGCCCTCTGAATCTACGTGGGGTTTTTGGGCAGCGATCCAGCCGCTCTTGAACACCTATGTCTGGTGGTTCATTGGAACGGTTCTCCTGCTGGCCGGCTCAATCATGGGCATTCGGGAGGCATGGCTTGCTCTCTCCGGTGTTCCACGCCAAATGACGGTCCTTGCAGCGTTATTCGCGTATCACGCGCTCTTTGCGGGACTGGGCGCTTTTTTGGCCGGTCGTTCAAGGGTGACGGGTGCGCTCCTGGGCTCGATTGCTCTCTTTCTTCTGCCGGTGCCTTTTGCCGTGGCGTCTGACATCTATTCTCTGGATGCATCGAGCGGCGTCACGGCTCTGGGAACTCTGACGATCCTCAGCATGGGAAGCATCATGCTCGCAGCGGTTCCGTTTCAAGCCGCAGGCCTGCGCTTCTTGGCCGCTCTTCTGCCCTCTCTCGCCGCGCAGGCCGCTGTGCCCATTGTGGGATCAGGTCTTCTTCAGAACGTTATCTCCTTTGTTCCATTTGTTCCGGTCCTCCTCTCTGTCCGCGCGGCAGGGGCGGCCCGCGATGCGGGCAAATCAGAGGGGCAGCACTCAGTCCTTGGTTTTTCTCTCTACGGCGCCCTTGCAGTGATCGTTGTGTTCTTCATGCGCTTCACCGCTGTGGCCGGCAGTTTTTCTCCGGGAAGCGTGGAGCTCGGCGTTCTTCTCCTGTGGCTCCTTGCCCTCTGCATGACACTTTCCTCGGCCACCGGCGTCATGCGCGGACGCACCCGGATGTCTGCCGTCTATACGATTGCGGGTGTGGTCTTTCTGGCCGGGACGCTTGCCATTTCCACTGCGGCGAGCCTTGCCCTGTTTACGAATCCTGCGGGAACCCTTGTCATCTTGACTCCGGGTCCGGCGCTCCATCTGGCCGTCCCGATTTTCACCGCTTTCCTTTTTCTGACTGTTGTCAGGCGACATGTGGCCGCCATTCACCCGTTCCTGTTTCTCTCCATGCTCTCAACGTTCCTTGCCGTGCGCGATGTCACAGGAGACTCTTCCTGGTGGTTTGCCGCGGCGGGACTGGTCCCGTACGCCTGCGTCTATTACCAAAAGCAATTCCCTGAAGTCTTCCGTTTCCCCGTCATCCTGTGGGGTCTGGGTTCCGGCGCCGCGCTCTGCCTTCTCCTTCTGATCCGTGAGTCGCAATTCGTCCGGGGGGAGCCTGCGTACGCCGTGATTGTGGGTGGTGCCTTGTTTGCTGTGGCCGCGCACAGGGGTGCGGGGCTGGCCCGACACTGGCTCCACCTGGCGGGAGGTCTTGGCCTCGTGACTGCGGCAACGGCGGCGCTTCCTTACGTGCCGAGCACCGACCTTTGGATGCAGCTGGCCGCAGTGCTCGGTGGCGCGGCTGCTTTCTACGGAATTCTTGCCCTTCCGTTTGAGAAACTTGCGGCGCCAGAGACTCTGATCGATCGCGGAAGCGACTCATCCGGTCTCATGCCCTTGGACGACCTTTCCCTTGGGTTTTCGCTCGCTGCCGCTCTCTGCGTTATGCAGACGCAGGCCTTTACGTTGACCGGGTACGAGTCGCTCCCGGCGCTTGCGGCGGGGCTGGTTCTTCTTTTGAGGTCTGTCCGGGAACGGAGCCGGCTCATCAGCTTTCTGGGTGCGGGCATAACGTCGATCTGGGTGTTCCGACAGGTGGCTCTCTGGGTCTCTATTCCGCCGGCGTCGGCAGCGTCCCCGGCCATGGCCGCCTTTGGCGCGGCCTGTGTGGCGGGCGCGTGGGCTGTCTTTGCGTCGCTTCTGGGACGTGGAACGCCCGCAGACGGAGAGAACGCGCGCAAGGTCTTCCTCTATGTACGACTCCCCTTCCCCGCACGTGGGCGTCTCTTGTTCCGTGACGGATTTGCCGCGGTTTCACTGCTGGCCGCGGCGTATGGCGCGTGGCAGGCGCTTTCGTGGCTGGGTCAACTCTACGAACCGCATCGGCTCACGGCCATTGAGGCCGGCTTGCTCATCACCGTGACGTTGCTTCTGGCATTCTTTGGCACTGGATTCACATCGTTCAAGATGCGCGGATCGGTTGCAACGTTAGCCCTTGTTTTCGTGGGAGCAGGCCTCACAGCCGTTGTCAACCGCGTGGGACGACCACTCCCGCCTACAGTGGTGGGCTTGAATCTCACGCTGGGAATTGCCGCTCTCTTTGTGTTTTCACGGCTCCTTTTTCACAAGGGCGGTGCAATTTCGGCGCGGCTGGGCGCCGGGGACCAGGGACGATTGTATCACCACGTGCCGCTCGCGGGTTCGGGAGTTTTGGGCCTGGTCCTTTTGCTGGACGTTATCTTTCTTCAACCCGCCCCCTTTGCCCGACTTCTCTATGTAGTGCCTCCCACGTTCTTTCTGGGCGCGGGCCTCGCTGTGCTTTTGTACGGACGAACGCTGGAACAGCCCGTGATGGTACACGCCGCGCTCTTCTTGTTCATCTGCGCGGCAGCGCTTGCTTTTGCGCAGGGGACCGTAACAGGCACCCCGCTCGTGGCGCTCGACCGGCCCGGCGGACGCTGGGTCCCGGCAGCCGCAGAGGCGGCAGCGAGAACCGGAAACTGGCTTGATCCATCTGTATTTCTGCCTGCCGACGTCTTCCCGCAGACGGGAGCGGAGACAGAGGCCAGGTCGGCAGAATGGGGCCTCCTGTTTGCCATGTGGTCGCTTGGGGCGACGGGCTTGCTCGCATGGGTTGCGTTTGGGACGGCGTTCGTTCTGCCCGGCGCTGTGGCGCTGCTAGGGAGCATTTTCTTGTTTGCCGCCGGTCGTCCACGCGAAGCGGCTCTCTCTGTGGCCCTCAACGGCCTTCTTGTAGTGCACGGGCTCGCGCACATGGACGCCCGGATTCTCGCCTACGCCGGCCCGATTCTGGCTCTCATGGGGCTGGCCCTCGCAGTCCTAGCGCGGCCCATCTCAGCCGTTACGGGGCTTGCCTACGGTCGGACACTGGAAAGCTGCCATATGGGTGCGGCCGTCTACGGCGCCGCCGGGATGGTCTATTCCCTTGCGGCCGGCGCTGCGCTGAACCCTGACAACGCGGTCCCCGCACTCGTTGCGGGGGCAGCCGCTGCCGCATTCAACGGGCAGTGGATCCAAAATCCCGCCCTGGGTCTCACCGCCGCCTTGTACGGGATAACGTTATTTGCGGGATCGCTGCAATGGAGCAGAATCATCACGTCGATTCTTGCGGCGGCGTCCCTCTTCATCTTTGCCTTTGCAGCGTTAGCCATCCTGCCGTTCGCCTGTATAAACAGCGCGTGCCCGCAGGCCGCGCCGCTGGTTCTCCTGCAACAGATGACTCCCTACTTCTTTATGGCCGTGGCATTGTCCGCGGCCGTTGCGCACACGCTGGGTCGTGTCACTGAGAAAAGCCGGCCGGATTGGTCCGTGGGAAGCGGCTGGGCCAGGGACGGGTTTTTTGCTTTGTCCGGCATTCTTTTTATGATCGACCAGCGGGGCGGCCCGGCCTCGCCGCTCTTGTATTCGCGCATCGTCGTCATTGTTTCCGTGATCCTTGTGATCCTCCTGGCCTTGGAGGCCGCGCATCATGGGCTTGAGCCCCGGCACATCTATGTGGCGCAGGTGGGCATTGCATCGTTATATGCGGCCATGAAACCTCTGTTCGGCACGTCGCTCTCGCAGGAAGCCGACGCACTCTTTGCCCTTGGCTTTGGCTTTGTCCTGGTTGGTGTCACCGCTCTGGCGCTCCGCGCCGAGATTCCTCCGCTGGCAGAAAGCACAAGACGCTTTGCGGCGCTCATGCCGATTCTTGCAGCCGTTGTTCTCCCCAAAGGGCCCAGCCTCGAGAATGCGGGAATGGCAGCGTTATCCGGCGGGCTGTATTCGGGCTTGGCCGTTGTGTCCGGAAGCCGCCCGCTCGCCGTCCTTGCAGCGCTGGCTGTCAACCTGGCTTTTGTGACCGCCGCCCTGGCCTCCCAGGTTCAGGGAGCGGAAGTGTACCTTGCCCCCGTGGGTTTATTGACGCTGCTCCTTGGTCACATCTTCCGGGAAAGCCTTTCAGACCGGGCGCGCGCGGGTGTGCGGATTGCGGGCGGACTTTTGACCTACGTGCCGTCCGCGTTCAAGATTGCGTTTGAGATCGGCAGGGCGGCGGACGCGTCGTATGCGCTGGTCTTTGGGTTCATTTGTCTCGTGGGTGTGGCGGCAGGGATGGTCATGCGGATCCGGTCGTACCTGTTTATGGGGGCGCTTTTTCTCTTTTTAGACGTTGCCGCCAATCTGGTTCAGGCCGGTCTGCGTGACCAGCGCATGGCCTTCATCCTCATGTCCGCCACGGGCCTCTGCATCATTGGGGGTTTGGTAACGTTTACTCTGCGCCGAGAGTCGCTCTCGCAGGCCTTGACAGCGTTATCCACGCGGATGCGGGATTGGGAATAGAAGAGAAGGCGGCTACAAGAGCCCCATGTCGCGCGCCTTACGGAACAAGGCGGACTTGTCGTGGACCTCAAGTTTTCTGTACACACTTTTGATGTGTGTTCGTGCCGTGTTCAAGCTGACGCCCAGTGAGACCGCTGCTTTGTTCAGCGTCATCCCTTGAACCATCAGGTCAAGAAGCTGGCGTTCGCGCACTGTCAACTTGCTCCGCTCCTGCAGGTTTGCAGCCGTACGGAAACTCTGGACCACGCGGACGGCCACGGTGGGGGTGAGAATGGAGCCCCCGTTCATCATGACAGAGGCGGCAGCGGCAAAATCGTCCATCTCTGACTTGCGGACGTAGCCGCCGGCGCCGTTGCGGAGCGCCTGAAAAACGGCGTCTTCTGAATCCAAGTTGGTTAGCATCACCCTGTGAATCTCCGGGCGGACCTCCGCCAAGAGGCCCACGAGTTCAATGCCCGTCATCCCGGGCATTTGAATGTCAATGAACGCTACGGCGGGCTTCAATTCGGGAAGTGTATGCCAGAAGGTTTCGGCGGAGGAAAAGGTGAGAATAGAGAATAACCCGTTTCCCTTGAAGTGGTCCGCCACTCTCTCCCGGAAACGGGCGTCGTCATCGATAAAGACCAAAAGGGCGGACGCGTCCAAACTCACGACTATACGACGAAAAGAACGATCTGTCCATCGCCCAAAGATGTGATTTTTTGTGCCTGCAAAGCCGTTGAGGAACGGAGGAAAAAGGCTGTTTAGCGCACGTTGAAATCGAATTCGCTTGTCTGTTACAGGCTGATGCCGCATGCGTAAAAGCACCGTCGCTTTTGACTGTCAATAAACAACATGCAATCCGCGGAAATCATTAGAAACACCATCCTCCTTGTTGCGTGCGCGGCCGCGGCTGCGTGTCAGGAATCCCGTGATGTGCATCTCCTTGGTCAGGGATGGGAACTGAAGAAAGGACTACACCCCGGAGATCGCGGCGCCGCGGAGTGGATGCCCGCAGCCGTCCCGGACGACTATTTTCGCCTGCCGGAACTTTCGGGGTACTCGGGATGGATCACGCTCAGGGTCCGGATTCCGGGAGGCGTGCTCCGCCTCGCAGAACACGGACAACCGCTGGCTCTGAATGCGGGTTCTCCCGGCGCGGCGCGGCGATTCTACATTGACGGCGTGGAATTCTACCGCTACATAACGCCGGATCAACCGGAAGGCTTTCACCGCCACGCGCTGGTATCGGTCCCCTTACCCATATTGCACCCTGACTCCCGGTATCTTGAGGTGGCCATGTACGGGAATCCTGCGGAGCCATTTCTTGACTGGTCTACGTTGTCTGAAACAGTGCAGATGGGCGCCGCGGAAGTTGTCTACGCAAACCATTACAACAGGGAGATTCTCAACGTTAGTCTCTTGACCGTGTGCGTGATGGTGGGCCTCTACCACCTGTTTCTTTTTCTCCACCGCCATCAGGAGTCCTACAATCTGTACTTTGGACTGGTCTCCCTCTTCTGCGCGCTTCACTGGTTCACAATCATTCCTACGCGGGATATCGTTCCGCTGGAGTTCGACTTTATACGCCAGAAAATCCAATACGCTTCTCTCTTTGTTCTTGGACCTCTCTTCTGGGCGTTCATGGACCGGTTAATTCTTGCGCGATATAGCGTTATCACGATTGCAGGGGGCATATTGTGCGGAGCCTTGTCCCTGTCCCTCTTGATAACGAACACATGGACTGCACAAGGAATTCCCCTGAAGGTATGGCAGTATTTTGCCCTCCCGGCCGCCGCGTATACCGTCGGGTTCGCGGCCTACCATGCCTTCAAAGGGAATGCGGATGCCAAACGGCTGCTGCCCGCTGTTCTCTTATTGGCCTCTGTAGCCGTGCACGAAATTCTCAGAGCGATGGCTTTTATCAATACACCCATGATGTCCCGCTACTTCCTGGTCATCGTGATTCTGGGCAGCGCTTCGGTGCTTGCGCGCAGGTTCATGGGCCTCTTCAAGCGCGTTGAATCTCTGAACGATGAACTTCTGCGCGTAAATCAGGAGATGCACCGCGCGGATGCGGCCAGGGAAAGTCTCCAGTGGGAGCAGGAAAAACTGCGCGCCGACCTCCACGATACCCTCGGGGCCAAACTCCTGGATCTGAAACACCTGCTTAAAGCCGCGCCAACCAAGCAGGGGCCGTCGGAGGTCTGGGAGGAAATCAGGCGGACATCGGATGATGCCAACCGTATTCTGCGCGAAGAGCTTCTCCACTTGGAGGATCTGCGGCTCATCCGTGAGAGTTTTGCGCCGGGCCTCCAGCTGATGCTTCTCCGGAGATACGCGGCGCTCGAGCGGTCCTGCCGCTTTCAGGCGGATGATTCACTGTCCGCCCCGCTGCCCATGGCCCGGCATACACTTCAAGACACGCTCTACCCCATCGTTCAGGAACTGGCAAGCAACGATCTCAAATATGGAATCGGACCGGCAGCATGGCAGTTGTCGCGTCACGACGGGATGCTCGAAATCTCGCTGAAGACGTCTTCAAGATATACGCAGCGGCCCGCGGACGCAGGGTTTGGAACCGCCACAATCAAATCACGCATAGCGCGGCTTGGCGGCGAGATTCACGTTATACACCAAGATGAGCACTTTGAGGTTGTGCTGCGAGTGCCGCTCCAAATCTGACCTCTGCGGATGGCGCCCGTGGCTCCACGGCCAGGAACAGTCCCTGTGTGCCGGCCCGCACCGACCGTGGCGGTTTTTCCGTTGCCTTCAAAGAAAATTCTAGTGGAGTCTCCCGGCGGCCGTGCGATCCGTGCTCAATTCAAGTCCGCAGAGAGGAAACAAGAGAACAATGAAAAAGTCGATTCTTGTGTTTGCAATAG
>JACPZR010000308.1 GCA_016195395.1 Spirochaetia bacterium | reverse complement strand
GCCTGCCTGGTCGTGCTCCACCCACTTGCCCATCTTGATGTCCATCATATACTCGCCCTGGCCGGAAACACTTCCACCGGGATTGTATTCTGTCCACTTGCCGCTCTTCTTGTACTGGAACTTCACGTTATCCGTGGCTTCTTCATACTTGAAGAGCGCCGCGCTCATGCCGCCCTCGCCGATTTTCCGGCCGCCGGTATACATAACGCCGTAGTTGGGCATGTTGTCGTTTTTGTCGAACTTGAGTTCGTAGAGAATGGTTCCCGCTTTGTCGTAGAATTTCCAGAGGCCGCCGCGCGTATGTTTGCGCTCACCCTCCGCCATTTTTTCGCCGGATTTGTAATACTCGATCCAGAAACCGGTTTTCTTCCCGGTGGCCGCGTCGTATGAGCCTTCCATTGCCTTGTTACCGGTGGGATAATACGTTACCCATCGGCCTGTGCGACGGCCGCATGCATCCTTGCCCTCTGGAGGGGGAGTCTCTGCGCACTTGAGGTCTGCCGCGTACGTTCCTTCTGAATTGACCTTACCGTCCGGATAGAGCACCTTGGCGGGGCCGTCTCTCAGGTCTTCTTTATAAGAGCCCTGAAAGCCCAGATACCACTGCTTGGTCTTCTCGTCCTGTGAGCACTCTTTCCAAGGTCCGGTGCGCTTGTCTTCGCTGTAGCTGCCTTCTGTATAGCAGTCGGAATTTTGGGCGGCTCTGGTCTTCCATACGCCTGTCTTCTTGTCGTCTTTGTTCTGGCCTTCGCCTTTGACAGCGCCTGTGTCTGTGAAGTAGCTGGTGTCAGAGCCTTCTTTCTTGCCGTCTTTGTAGAGAGTTACTTTTCCCTTGCGGCCTTTGGCATCATAGAATTCCCAAGGGCCCTCTTTGCTGTTCATCTTGTACTCGCCGCGTGAAGCGACGGAGCCGACAGACTTCCCTTCTTCTTTGTAATAGGTTTCCCAAACGCCGTTCCGCTTGAGCGCGCGGATTCCTTTGGTGTCCAACCCCTTTGCGTCGGAACAGGACATGCCTTGAGCCAGAAGAACAGGTCCCTTTTCTGTCAGGGTCTTGGTCTCGCGATCCGTTACAGTGCGGATGGCTGTGGCGCCGTCACATTCGATCTTGAGGATGGGTCCCTTTTCGTCTTCAGGGTTTGTCGGCTGGCCGCCGCCGCAGGAAATGCCTGTGAGGGCCAGTGACAGAGTGGTAGTCAAAACTACGCTCGAAATTCGGTATAGTTGCATGATTCCTTTAGACGCGGGGGCCGACCCGGTGGCTAGAAGTTTTTACCGGTCCGGGAAGGAAGCGGAGCGATGATATAGTCGTCATAAAGAATAGCGGGCGAGGCCGTATCCAGCATACACAATGCCATCCCGCCCAAGGCCCACCCAACCGTTCTATATGT
>JACPZR010000307.1 GCA_016195395.1 Spirochaetia bacterium | reverse complement strand
AGATACGACGGCTGGGCGCCTACTCGGAGATTGTCCACGGCGAAGATCTGACTCCGTCACAGGCTGCTGAACGTTATTCGGGGATTATCTATTCCGGCAGCCCGTCGTCGGTCTATGATCAGGGCGCGCCCGAGTGCGACCCGGGAATCCTGTCAGCGGGCATTCCGGTGCTCGGTATCTGCTACGGCCACCAGCTGATGATGAAGCAGGCGGGAGGAACGGTCCGGACTGCGCATGCCCAGGAGTTTGGTCCCGCCGTCCTCGATGTGGCGGACGCTGATGGAATATTTGAAGGTGAACGGGGCGAACGCGTGACGGTTTGGATGAGTCATGGGGACGAGGTGACCGCGTTGCCTCCGGGTTTTCGCGTCTTTGCATCAACGTCGGATTGTGCGTATGCGGCAGTGGGAGACCCTTTGCGGCGCCTCTACAGTGTGCAGTTTCACCCTGAAGTGAAGCACACGGAGCACGGCGATGCGTATCTCAAAAACTTTATCCGTATCTGCGGATTGGAGAACACGTGGCGGCTTGACGACTTCCTGTCGCACGAACTGGAGCGAGTGAAGACCGCCGTCAGTGGACGAAATATTCTGTTCCTCCTGTCCGGAGGCGTCGATTCCACAGTCGCTTTCGCAATGCTCGCCCGCGCTGTGCCGCCGGAGCGTCTGCGCGGACTCTTTGTGGATACCGGCTTCATGCGCAAAGGCGAAATGGAAGAAGTCCGCGACGCTCTCAAAGGTCTTGGAATGAATCCCGAAATCCAGAACGCCTCTGACCGCTTTTTCGACGCCCTTTCAGGCGCCTTTGATCCTGAAGAAAAACGGAAGATCATCGGTGGATTATTTTTGGACGTTCAGGAAGATGCTACGGTACAGCTGGGGCTCTCTGCGGAGAACTGGATGCTGGGGCAGGGGACGATTTATCCCGACCGGATTGAATCCGGCGGCACAAAAAAGAGCCACAAGATCAAGACGCACCACAACCGCGTGGCGCGCGTACAGGAGCTGATAGAGCGAGGTCTCGTGGTTGAACCGTTGATGGATCTCTACAAAGACGAGGTGCGGCGCTTGGGCACTCTTTTGGGGCTGCCAAAGGACATCGTCGACCGTCATCCATTTCCGGGACCGGGTCTTGCTGTCCGCTGTCTGTGCACGGCGCCTGCTGCGTCTCTTGAGTCGGAGCAACTCCCGTTATCTCAAGAAGAAACAGCGCGTCTGGAGACTCTGGGCGTTATGCACATGGTCCTCCCTTTAAAGTCCGTAGGCGTCCAAGGCGATGCGCGGAGCTATGCGCGCCCGGCTGCGTTGTTCAGTAAGTCCGGAACCTACGCGATCGATGATGTTGTGTGGGATGGTCTGTTGGATGCGGCGCGGATTTTACCCAACAGGCACCGTAGCATCAACCGTGTTGTCCTCTGTTCCGGCATGCGGGAACGTCACCCGGGCCATACTTCTATCAAAGAGCTCCCCGGGCGGACATTGACGCGCCATCGTTTGGACAAACTCAGGGATGCGGACAAGATCGTCCGGGATTTTCAACACGAAGCCGGGATCCACGATGCGATCTGGCAGTTCCCAGTGATTCTTCTTCCCGTCTCTTCCAATGCGACGGACGGCTCTGAGTCGATCATGCTGCGTCCCATTGTATCTACGGACGCAATGACGGCTTCCGTCTACCGGATGAACGGAGTGCAGGTGCGGAATCTTACGGAGCGCCTGCTGGCTTTGTCGTGGGTGGACGGCGTATACTACGATCTTACGAGCAAGCCGCCGGGCACGATTGAATGGGAATGACGTCATCGTAGATTCAAAAAATAAGCGACAGCGAGGACGATTCCGCTGCTGTTGGCTGCATGAATCAGAGGCCGTTTCGAATTCTTGGAGTGCAGCAGATCGCGGTGGGAGGCCCGGATAAAGGCCGGCTCCGGTCCCTTTGGGTGGACCTGTTTGGGTTGGAGACCACCGGCACCTACAGAAGCGAGAAGGAAAACGTCGACGAGGATATCCTGACCGCAGGCCGCGGGCCGGCAGCCGTTGAGATCGACATCATGCAGCCAATCGATCCAGAGAAGAGCCCCAAAGTCCACATGCCACCGCTGAATCACATTGGTCTGTGGGTGGATAAGCTGGATGTGGCGGTACAGTATCTGACGTAGAAGGGCGTCCGTTTTGCCCCGGGCGGTATCCGCAAAGGAGCTGCCGGTTATGACGTGGCCTTCATTCATCCGCGATCAGATGAAGCGCATCCGCACAGCGGAGAGGGTGTCCTGATTGAGCTGGTGCAGGCTCCGGATAACGTTATTCAGT
>JACPZR010000313.1 GCA_016195395.1 Spirochaetia bacterium | reverse complement strand
GGACGCGACGGCATCCTCTACCGGTTTTCACCGGATCGGAAAGTCCTTACGGGGTCGCTGCGCGGCCCGCTCGATGAGCTCCGCGGCCTCACATTCGCGGAAGGCCAGCTCTGGATTGTAAACCGAAAGCGACAGACGTTGGAACGACTCCCCTACACGGAAACGGACCGCTACATAGCCTCCGGCGAACACAAATACAGCCTCCGTGTGAAAGTAACGTTCAGCGCGCCTCCACGGCCCGGCGGGCGCATCCTCGTTCTCACTCCTCCGTCTACGGAGTCCCAAAAGACACGGGGCATCTCCGCCCTCTCACCGGGCTGGTCCTTTGATTCGTTTACGGCGTCAGGAGAGCGTGTTTTTTCGCGGGAGAACGGCCTCCCCGGGGAGCGGATAACGCTGGAATACAAGGCTTCCATAACAGCGCAGAATGTGCGCTACCTGGTTCCTGACGATTACGCGCCCGGACCGGAAAAAACCGACGGCAATGCAGCGTTATCCTACTTCTATGATGGCAGCGAACGATCGTTTCAAAACGACGATCCTTACGTGACGCTCAAGGCCCTTCTCATTGCCTATAAACTCCCGATCAATGACACGGACAAGCTCCTCTATGACCTCAAGAAGTCCAGCCTCCCGGCGCGGTGGACACGTCTCTTTAAGCTGAAAGACGCCAAGTTCACTCCAGTCCTGGAGGCCCACGCCTATCTCCGAGGGCTGGGCTGGATACCTGTCAACCCTGATACCGAGGGACGGCTGCGCGTCTTTGAGCGCAAAGAAGAAACGATCGAAATCTACAGAGAACCTGACAGGAAAGCATCGGGGGCGAGCGCGGTGTATCACGTGAGCGCAGACACGGCATCGGGGGCCCGCGAGATGACATCGATCCCCGCGATCGTAGAAGTGAACCTGGAAAACTGATGATCCGCTGCCTGGGCGCCCAAACAATGGAGCTTCGGAGCCGCTTTCTATGGGACGTGCGACGGTTCTTTCACGAGCGAGGCTATCTTGAGGTGGAGACGCCTCTCTTGAATCCCACCGGCGGCTTTGAGCCGTTCCTGGACCCGCTTTCCGTAGTGCGCAGCGGCGTGCGGAAGAGCCCGCAGGCAGCAGTGACACCGCGGCAGGGCTATCTCATAACGTCACCCGAATACAACCTGAAAATCCTTGTGGCCGAGCTGAACCGGAATCTCTTTCAAATCGCTCACGTATTTCGCGAAGGGGATCACGGGGACTTCCACTCGGAAGAATTCCTGATGCTTGAGTGGTACCACGTGGGAATCGACGAATTTCAATTGATGAACGAATGCAGGGATTTGATAACATTTCTTTCAAGCATGCCCTACTCGCGCGTCAAGGCAGAGTCGTTTCAGGAACATACCGTGAACGATCTTCTCAAGCGTTATGCAGGGTGCGCGGCGAGTCGGACTGAACTGGAAGAAGCGGTGGTTCGGCTGGGGCTCACCGGCGGGGACGACCCCAAGTCGCTCAGATACGACGAGCTTTTCTTCACAGTCTTTCTCAACACAGTGGAACAACACCTTGGCCGGAGCGGTCCTGAATTCGTCCACAGCTACCCGCCGGAGCTGGCGGCCCTTTCACGGGTGGAAAGCGGGGTGGCGCGGCGCTTTGAGATCTACTGGGACGGGGTGGAACTGGCCAACGGGTTCTTTGAACTGAACTCCCGACAGGAACAGGAAGCACGGTTTCTGGCAGAAAACCAGCTCCGCCAGGAACTGGGCAAACCCACAATGGAGCCCGACGAGCAGTTCCTGGATGCGGTGGGCCGGCTGCCTAAAACCAGCGGCATTGCCCTGGGGCTGGAACGGCTCCTGATGGTCCTTTTGGGAAAGACGCGCATCAGCGATGTAAGCCCATTTGCTCAGGGCGCTCTGTAAATTCGGTTGCACTTTTCCAGACGATCGGCCAACATCACCGGAATGGACCCCGTCCAAAAACGCATTTCTCTGCGCCTTGTAGACACAACCATGCGCGAGCGTTTGGAGAAGACGTTCCGCGAGCTGGAAGAGAAGCTTGGGATCGACGGGCTGGGTGTGGCCCTCTTCACCGTCGTGATGGAACTGATCGGCAACGCGGTGAAGGCCAACCTGAAACGCGCCTACTTCCGCGAGAACAACTTCAGCCTCATCGACCACGCGAGCTATGAAAAGGGTGTGGAGTCTTTCAAGAAGGACTACGACCTGATCCAGCGGGAAAAGTACGTTCAAGCCCTTGAAGCCTTGGACCTGGTGGTGACCGTGGAAGTGGACTTGGACCATGACCGCCTCCTCCTCTTTGTGGAAAACAATGCGCTGATGCTTGAGGAAGAGGAGATTCGCATCCGCCAGAAGCTCGCGGCCGCGATGGATGCAAAAGAACTGATCGAATTCTGCACGCAGTATGGAGACGACATGGAAGGGGCCGGTCTGGGGCTTGCCATGGTCGTCTTTCTGATCCGACAGATGGGTTTTGACCCGCAGAACTTCCGGGTCTTCCGGGAAGACGGTCGGACCGTGGCCCGCATTGAATTCCCTGTGAATGCCACCTACAAGACGCTCCGTTCGAGGGAGCATAAGTCTCATACTTAGTCTCCGGAGATTTCGTTTGACACCATCGGCCCGGACTGCGGCCTTTTCACAGCCGTCTTGTGGACTTCCGCGGAACGGTTATTTTCATTATAATCTGAGGCCATTATGACTGATACCTTTGGCGCACGCGCCCAAATTGAATCCAAAAGCGGCAAGTTCTCTATGTACCGGTTGGACGCCGTGGCAAAACGGACGGGAGCGTCCTTAGACCGCCTTCCCTATTCCATCCGCGTGCTCTTGGAATGCGCCGTCCGCAACCAGGACAATTTTGTAATTCATGAAAGCGATGTGGTAGATCTCATCAAGTGGGATCCCAAAAAATCGTCGGAAAAGGAATTCGGTTTCAAGCCGGGACGCGTCATCCTCCAGGACTTCACCGGCGTGCCTGCGGTGGTGGACCTTGCAGCGCTCCGCGGAGCGATGGTGCGGATGGGCGGAGACCCGCAGCGGATCAATCCGTCTGTGCGCGTGGACCTGGTCATCGACCACTCGGTTCAAGTGGATCACTTTGGCACGGGAGACTCGCTCAAGAAAAACATGGAGCTGGAATTCCAGCGCAACCGTGAACGTTATGAATTCCTGAAATGGGGCCAGAACGCATTCAAGAACTTCGGCGTAGTTCCTCCGGGCGTGGGGATTGTGCATCAAGTGAATTTGGAGTATCTGGCGAAAGTGGTGCTGGAACGTGACGGCGTGGTCTTCCCGGACAGCCTCGTTGGGACGGATTCCCACACAACGATGATCAACGGCCTTGGAATTCTCGGCTGGGGCGTGGGCGGTATTGAAGCGGAAGCCGTGATGCTTGACCAACCCCTCTATATGCTTGTGCCTCAGGTCATCGGATTCAAGCTCCAAGGCAAACTGAAACCGGGCGCCACCGCTACGGACCTTGTGCTCCGCGTTACGGAAATGCTCCGCAAAAAAGGCGTTGTTGAAAAATTCGTGGAATTCTACGGACCGGGCCTGTCGTCGCTTGCGCTTACGGACCGCGCAACGATCGCAAACATGGCGCCTGAGTACGGCGCCACCACAGGCTTCTTCCCAGTGGACGCGGAAACGCTGCGCTTTTTGTCCGGCACGGGCCGCGAAGATATCGCAGACCTTGTAGAACGTTATTACAAAGAACAGGGAATGTTCCGCACGGACAGCTCCCCTGAGCCGGTATTCTCTGACACACTGGAACTGGATTTGAGCACGGTGGAACCGGCACTCGCGGGTCCCAAGCGGCCGCAGGACCGCGTCAACCTGAGTGAAATGAAAACCAAATGGCAGGGCGCCCTCAAAGCTCCGGTTAAAGAACGCGGCTTTGAACTCAAAGACGACCAGCTCTCCGCCAAGGCTCATGTAAAAGATACTTATGAAGCAGACATCGCACACGGGGCCGTCGTCATTGCGGCGATCACATCATGCACCAACACATCGAACCCGGGTGTAATGGTGGGCGCGGGCGTCCTCGCGAAAAAAGCGGTTGAGAAAGGGCTTGGTGTAAAACCGTTTGTAAAGACGAGCCTTGCGCCGGGATCGCGTGTGGTAACAGACTACCTCGAGCGGTCCGGCCTTGCCCAGTATCTCGACCAGCTGGGTTTCCAGACAGTGGGCTATGGCTGCACAACATGCATCGGGAACTCAGGGCCCCTGCCGGACCCGGTAGCGGCCGCCATCAACAGTGGAAATCTTGTGGCTGCCGCCGTTCTTTCGGGGAACAGGAACTTTGAAGGCCGCATCAACCAGCACGTCAAAGCCAACTTCCTCGCAAGCCCTCCTCTCGTGGTAGCGTATGCTTTGGCCGGGACCGTCAATATCGATTTCGCAAGCGAGCCTATCGGGAAAGACAAGGCCGGCAAAGACGTATTCCTGAAAGACATCTGGCCGGATAACGCGGAAGTGGAAGCCGCCATGAAAGCCGGGATCAGCCCGGAGATCTTCAAGAAACGTTATGACAACGTGCGTGATTCAAGCGACATGTGGAACGCCATCCCCACCGTTAAAGGCGAAGTCTTCAAGTGGGATGACAAATCCACGTACATCCAGGAACCTCCTTTCTTTGTGGATATGGCCGCGGCACCGGGGTCTATATCAGAAATCAAGAAGGCACGCGTACTCGTAAAAGTGGCGGATTCCGTGACCACAGACCACATCTCACCGGCGGGCAACATCGCCGCGAGTTCCCCAGCGGGCAAATTTCTGCAGGAGAACGGCGTCACCAAAGACGACTTCAACTCCTACGGAGCGCGCCGCGGAAACGACCGTGTGATGACACGCGGCACATTTGCGAACATCCGTCTGCGTAACCAGGTGGCCCCCGGAACGGAGGGCGGCGTCACACGTCACCTGCCGTCGGGAGAGCAGATGGCCATCTACGATGCAAGCCTCAAGTACAAGAAAGACGGAGTGCCCCTGATTGTGCTGGCCGGCGCGGAATACGGCACCGGCTCGTCGCGCGACTGGGCAGCGAAAGGAACCTTTCTTCTGGGCGTGAAAGCCGTCATCGCTACGAGCTTTGAGCGGATTCATAGATCCAACCTCGTCGGGATGGGCGTTCTGCCGCTGGTGTTCCAACCCGGCCAGTCGCACGAAAGCCTGGGTCTGACCGGAGAAGAAGAGTTTACGATCCTAGGCCTGAGTGATTCCATCAAACCGCGGCAGGAGCTGACGGTGAAGGCAGATAATAAGGAATTCAAAGTAATCTGCCGTCTGGATACGCCGATCGAAATCGATTACTACAAGAACGGCGGCATTCTGCAGACGGTGCTCAGGAATTTCATCAAGCAGGCCAAGAAGTAGCGCCGTAGCGGCGCTAGCCGGCCAGAAGCGCGATCTCGGCGGGGTCTTCCAGAAGCACACGCGCACCGGCACGGATGAGTTCGTCCTTGGAACGAAATCCCCAGAGCACGCCAATGGGAAGCATCTCAGCACGACTGGCTGTAAACATGTCAACGTCGGAGTCCCCGATGATCGCGCAGGCGTGCACGTCGAGCTTGGCGGCCAAGGCTGCGGCACTGGCACCGGCGGGATCCGGCTTTCTTGGGAACGCGCCGTTGGAACCAATCACGGACACAAACGGCACCTCATAGAAGAATGCTTTGACCAATCGGTCCGTGAAATCCTGGGGCTTGTTGGAGACTATGGCGATTTTTGCGCCCTTCTTGACTAACGTGTTGATGCTGTTCGTCACACCGGGGTAGGGTTCCGTCTTCTCCATGAAGCAGTGCGAATACACGTCAAGAATCCGGCGTCGGCACTCTTCCACTTCCGCTTCTGATCTCCGGTCCTCCGGAAGCGACCTGCGGGCCATCTCTGCCATACCGCCTCCCACAATCGTCCGCACTTCATCCTCAACGCGGGCGGGACATCCCATTCCAGCGAGGGCGGTGTTGATGGCTGTCGTCAAGTCGGTCAGAGTGTTGAGGAGGGTTCCGTCCAAATCAAAAAGAAGACCGGAAGCCTGCGGGTGGCCGTCACGAAGGCCGGGCAGAAGAATCATGAGGGGCGGATCCGGAGCGCGTCCCCCAGCTCGTTGTTGTCATCCAGGCGCCGGTCCGGGCCCCGGCGTGCGGCAAGGGCTCCACAACGGTTGACAGCCTGGATGATGGCGGCAGCGGGACGCCCGCTCTGAAGTCCCTGCGAGAGGTCGCTTACGAGATTGTCCCATTCGTCCTGCGTTACTACACCCGTGAGGCCGTGGTCCGCGAGAATCTGGATGCGCCGTTCAAAGAGACTGATGAAGATCAAAATCCCCGTGCCGTCGCGGGTTCTGTAG
>JACPZR010000312.1 GCA_016195395.1 Spirochaetia bacterium | reverse complement strand
CCTCCTGGAAATCGCGCGCCGGTTTAAGGGAACGTTCTACTACTTTTCCGGAGAAGAATCTCCCGCGCAGGTGCGGCTCCGTGCGGATCGCATGGGCTTGGACGCGGACACCGTCTGCTTTTCAGCGGACGCCAATCTGGAGAACATCCTCGACCGCATCAAGGCCGACAAGCCGGACCTTGTGGTAGTGGACTCCATACAGACGATCTATCGAAACAGACAGTCGCTTCCGGGGTCAACATCGCAGCTCCGAGAAGCGGCTGTGGCGTTCATGGAAATCTGCAAAGAAACATGCATTCCGCTCATTGCCACCGGACACATCACAAAGGACGGTGTGGTGGCCGGGCCAAGACTTCTGGAACACATGGTGGATACCGTACTCTACTTTGAAAGCGACCGGTTGAATCACCTGCGGCTGGTCCGGGCCGTCAAGAACCGGTTTGGTCCGGTGGGGGAGGTGGCGCTCTTTGAAATGCACGCGCATGGTTTATCGGAGCATTCCTCGGGGCAGGGGTTGTCCGTGTCCATGCGGGGTTCCGGACCGGGGCGTGTTTTCTCTGCTCTCACGGAGGGTTCTCGTGCAATTGCTGTAGAGGTCCAGGCTTTGGTGTGTCGTGCCGCGTACGGACCCGCGCGGCGGACAGCGGAGGGTCTGGACACAAGACGTTTGACGATCCTGGCAGCGGTGATGGAAAAGCACGTAAAAGTGAGTCTTTCCGATTATGATATTTTCGCCAATCTTGCGGGAGGCCTCACATCGGATGAACCTGCGCTGGACCTTGCCATCGCAGCTGCGGTGATCTCGTCGGCGCGCGATATTACGGTGCCTGCCGACATGGCGTTCCTGGGGGAAATCGGACTCTCCGGCGAAATCCGCGCGGTGCCCCGGATGAATGAGCGAATTAAAGAATTGATGAATTTGGGTTTCAGGAGGATTTGCCTTCCGGACGCGGCCCGGCCGGACCCGGAATTTTCCGGGATGGATTTCAGAAGCGTAGAGAGCGTTGCGGAGCTGGCATCGGCCGTTTCCGGGATCACAATGCATGCGGTTCTTCCCAAAGCCGGCTGAACCGCGCAGGTGTATCATGCCAAGAGCCGTTCTCGTTTTGACCGCATGCGCGGTGATTCTACTTTCCGCATCGCAGTGCCGCTTCCCGGATCCCACGGCAGATGACGTAGAGCGTGTGAAGCAGGAGTTTCTTATGCTCCGCTTTCACGCGCCCACGATCCGTGAGTTTTCCCACATGTCTGACATGGAGCTTTTCCAAAAGAGCTGCCAGAGTAAACGTGTTCGCTGCGACAAGGTCCTCCAGATCATCAAAGACAAGGACCCAGATTTCTATCAGAAGCTCACCGGCGGCGGGACCTCCGTAAAAGAAGGTAAACTATGATGTTTTCCAAACGAAGCCATGGCGACGTTCACCGTCACCGCATCTCCTTGATCCTTGGATGTGTTCTCCTGTCCGCAACGCTTACGGTGCGACCGCTGCACGCGGACACAGAAACCAGTCACAAGTATCAGCAGGTGCTGCAGAACTTGATGTTCTACATGCAGAACATGCATGTGGAGAAGCTGGAAGAAAAGGCTCTTTTGGTGGGAGCCATCCGCGGCATGCTCGCGGCTTCCGGGGACCCGTACACCCGCTTTCTGGACAAAGATGAAATGCGGGAGTTCATGAGCGCGGAAGAGGGCCGGCGTGTGGGTATCGGTGTGGAAGTCAGTATTCAAGGGGGCGTGCCAATTGTGATAGCGCCCATTGAAGGCGGCCCAGCGGACAATGCCGGCATTCTTGCAGGTGACCGGATTCTTTCCATCGATGGAAAGAGCACTGAGAACGTTCCGTTTTCCGATCTGGTCAAGAGCATTTCAGGAGACAGCGGCAGCATCGTCAGCATTGAAATTCAACGGGATGGTTTTACGCAGCCCATCAAGTTCAACATAACGCGCGGAATCTTCAAAATCGAGTATGTAAAGAAAACGTATCTTTCAGAGGGAAAGATCGGCTATCTGCGGCTGACCAACTTCTTTGGAGAAGAAGCGGGCACTACCGAGAAGTTCAGGGGAGCGCTCGTAGAGTTCAAAGAGAAGAAGGTTTCGGGCATTATCATCGACTTGAGAAACAACACCGGGGGGCACTTGGATCTGGCTGGAACGTTGTCCGGTTATTTTCTGAAGCCGGGTCAGGTGGTTGTGCGCGCCCGCGGCCGCGACCCCGCAGGCAACCGCGAGATCACAGCGGACAAGGACGCTGGCCTTGTGCCGGAATCCACGCCTGTGGTCATTCTTGTGAACAAAGGTTCGGCATCGGCTTCCGAAATCATGGCGGGCGCCCTGCAGGATCACGGCCGGGCCCGTTTGATCGGAACGCGCAGTTTTGGCAAGGCTTCCGTGCAACAGATTGTGCGGCCCCTTCCGGATGACACGGGCGCTTTGATCACGGTCCAGAAGTATTACACGCCCAAGAACCGGTCCATTCACGGGATTGGTCTGGAACCGGATGTGGCTGTGGATGATATCAAACCCACACCGGAAGAAACGGTGGCGTTGCAGAAACTGTTTGATACAAACATAGTCACGTCGTTTCGGAAAGACCATCCCAAGTTCACGGCGGACCTGCCGCAGCTCTTCAGAACTGAAGCTGCAAAGAAGGGCATGACTTTTTCCCTGGCACTGTCCAAACTGATTCTCCGCCGCGAATATCCGTCGGCCTTTTCCGATTACGACCTGGAGCTGGATCCGCAGCTGGCGCGCGCGCTGAAAGAGCTCGGCGGTTAGGCATGATCATACTGGGGGTGGAAAGCTCCTGCGACGAAACCAGCGTCGCTTTGGTCCGTGACGGAACTCAAATACT
>JACPZR010000047.1 GCA_016195395.1 Spirochaetia bacterium | reverse complement strand
GGACAAGACGGGCCTTGAGGTGCTCCGAGAGATCAAAGAAGACCCGCGCTTTTCAGATGTTCCGGTGCTGATGATTTCCGCGGAAGAGGCGGAAGACGCGCTGGTTGTCAGCCTCTCCAACGGCGCCGCTGAATTTGTCCGGTTCCCTCTCAACATGGCGGAGCTGATGGTCAAGGTCCAAAACACCTTGGAGCTGACGCAGTCACGCCGGGAACTGCGCGTGCTCAACGCCAAGCTGGAAAAAGAAAAGAAGTACATGCTGCGTTACTTCTCGCACGACATCGTCGAAAAGATCTTGAATGAGGAAATCGCGGCAGAGCTGGGCGGCTCTGTTGTTCCGGCGTCCGTTCTCTTTTTCGATGTGCGCGGCTCCACGCGGATTGCCGAGCAGATTGCCCCGCAGGAGTTTGCGGCATTTATTTCCCAGATCTTCACTGCGGTCATGGATTTGATCTATGATAACGGCGGCTCTGTGAACAAGCTTCTGGGAGACGGGATACTGGCCACGTTCGGCTGCCCCGTCCCGCATGCCTTGGACACCCAGCGTTCCGTCACCTGCGCGCTCGGCATCCGTGAATACTTTAAGAATTTTAACAATGTGAAACCGTCGTTCATCAAAGAGACTGTGACCTGCGGCGTAGGAGTGGCAACGGGTTCCGTGTTTGCGGGTAACGTAGGATCACAGAGACGCATGGAATACACAGTGATGGGCGATCCAGTCAATCTGGCATCGCGCCTGCAGGCGCTGACACGCGAAGAAGACTGCGATATCCTCATAGACGACACCACGCGGAACGCCCTTGGGGCGCGGATCAACGTCACGCAGACCCAAAATCAGGCGATCCGCGGCAAAGAGGCTGCGGTGGGCGTCTTCAAGCTCCACGCACTGAACGCGTAAAGAGACGTCACGCCACCGGCGGTATGAACATCCAGCTCCGTTTCTTGTATGCTGCAAACTCCGGATACCGCGAGAGCGACTTATCTTTTTTGAGCATGTTCGGCACCCAGTAAGTCAGCACAAAAGCGGCGAGCGCTGCGATCGGAATCCAATGCATAGCGAGAGCTGAAAATCCCAGGTAGATCAGAAGTTCCCCAAGGTAATTGGGATTCCTGCATCGAGAAAAAAGGCCCGTGGTGATGAGTCCCGGCTTCAGCGAAAGCGTTATGTGCTTCTGCATGTCCGCGGCAAAGTGAAGGAAAACGCCGAACGAGTAGACCGCCGTGAACAGCGCGAGGTACCAGTCAGGAGCCCGGACATTCCACATCGCAATCAATACCGGAGTGACCCAGTACAAAGAAAGTCCGCCCCAGACGCCGAACACGCCAAACCAGATACTCGTCTGCCGCTCCCAGCTCTTATCCCCAAATACAACGCTCTTTGTAATCCAGAGAAAACCGTACGTCCCGTGCAGCGCCAAGTAGAGCCAGAGAGTGGTGTTGTCCCATCTGTTGAAGAAGTACATCACACCCAGAACCCAGAAAGCGGTGGCTCCTTTGTGAGAGTCTATGAAGTACTTCATTTTCATGGGCGATCCTTGCGCGCACGCCCGGCCGCCGTAAAGCATTTTTGTGCGCCGCTAGCGGGCGACGCCAACGCCTGCGCCCAGAAGGTCCCGACACTCTGCGCCTTCAGTGCATGCCATGAGCGCTTCGCGGAGGTCCGCCCATTCAGAGACACCGGCCGGCAGGTACCGGGCCACGTGTTTGCGAAAGAAGAGCGGGGTGGGCGCGCCGTACAGGTGGAGCATCCATTCAAAATGGAAGGCCACCACGCGCAGACGTTCCGCGAAATCGACAGTGGCCGGTCCGCTCGCGTTGGCCGCGGGCACGGACGCCGCATCGTCGCTCCGTCCTCCATCATGATTGGAAAAGATCCAGGGGTTTCGGACATTCACGCGCACACGCATCGCTTCAATGATGGCGATGGCCTGCGACGAGTCCCGGAGGAGCCCCGCCCCGGCCCCTTTGCCGACAATGTCCCGGACCGAACAGCCCATGTTGAGTTCTACCGCATCCGCACCGCGCCCTGCGGCTATGGCCGCTGCGTCTGACACGAGCCCAGGGTCGGAACCGAAAATCTGAAGCACGACGGGCCGCTCTTCTTCAACAAAAAGGAATCGGTCCAGGAACTCCTGTTCACCACGTACCACGGCCGTGGCAGGCACAAACTCGCTGACGGACCACGCGCTTCCAAACATACGGCAGACGCGCCTGTACGGGCTGTCTGAGAAGTGCGCCATGGGCGAGAGAGCGGTGCGTCCGTAGACCGGAACGCTGCCAATGTGAAAGCAAGGTATGCGCATTATAGACAGGCGGTGTCCCGGCACCCACAGCACGGCGGGGGCGCAACGGAATCCGTAGACCACATCCCGATTCGAGAGCAGGGCTGTCACGCGGTTCTCTTTTTTAGATTGCGCTCTGCGGACGAAACGTTCAGGCGTATGTGGGTACAAAAACGGCATGTCGGATTGGAAATCAAGAAGAACAACGCTCCTCGAAGCGCACGTACAGCACGAGCTGTCGCGCATCCGCCCCGAACACATTGAAGCGACTGTCCGGGCGGAGATCGCGGACGCGTTTGCATGGATCGGTCCGCAGAAACTGGGATCGCTCGTAGACGAAAAAAAAATAACAGCCTATATCATCACAGAACTCCGCGAAGCGCCCGCGGCAGAAGGCGCCTCGTTTCTGGAAAAAGCAGCGGAGCGGATCATCCAGACAGCCGCCAAGAGGCCGGAAACAGTGGAGCAGGTCACAGGGGCTGACGCACACGAGCGTTTTGTAGAGGTGCTCCTGGATTCCAAGAATTTGAGAGAGGATCTGGGGCGTGATTTTGCCAGGAGTCTCTTCTTTCGACGGCTGATGTCTGAGGTTCTGTTTTTTTCGCTGCGCAGCTTTCTATCAGAAGATAACATCATCGCCAAGTCTGTTCCGGGCGTTTCATCGCTTTTCAAGTTTGGCCAGAATCTGGTGAGCAAAACTCTGCCGGGACTGGACGAAAATGTCTCCAAAGCGGTCCGCGATTTCATCGGTCGGAACATGGATAACGTTGTCAAATACACGGAGTCGGTGCTGGCGGTTCAGATGGACGACAAGCTCGTCAAAGAGCTGGCGGACGACTTCTGGAAAGATTTTTCCAAACGTCCCGTGTCCGACATTGCGGCGGATTTTGGCCAGGTGCCGGGACCCAAAGTAAAGGAAGCGGCGCTCGCTGTGTGGGATACGTTCCGAAAGACAGATTTCTTTGCAAAAGCCGCAGAGGATGTTGTGGCGCTTTGGTTCAGCACCT
>JACPZR010000046.1 GCA_016195395.1 Spirochaetia bacterium | reverse complement strand
GATCTTGGTCACAGCGAGAATCTCCCGAGTAAGGCCGGTGCAGTCGACACCCTTTTTCGTTTCTCCGCCCCAGAGGTACGGAACGCCCACCCACCCTTTTGCTTCCTGCGTGATCACAGCCAATGACAAATCCTGCCAGCCCTTCTTAATTTCCGCTTCATCGTGATGCTCGTGAATAAAATCGGGATCGGCGGGGTCCTCTACGCCCACGTGGGGCCTGGGAATCAAATTCACTTCAGACACAGAATCAACGTCGGAATCTACAGCCCCGGCATTCTTGAGAGTGTGCTTCATTTCAAAGCCCCGCAGACCGCGCGGGCGAGCCCCGCTCTCCACGGCGCTCAAGTTCTCAAGGAAACGCTCGCTCTGCACAGTCCTCTCGTAAGGAAGCGACTCGCGGACTGCCGCAGACACTTTTTCCGATCCCGCACTGAACCCGTCCGCAGGCAGAAGACGAAGCATCCTCTTTGCGGCTTTGTTCGCGTCATACGCCGCGGACGTCCGATTGATCAGAAATCCCCTGCCCCCGGCAAGCACAGACAAACCGTCCCAGCGCCGCTCAAGAGCGCGCGACAAGAAGAGCTGCCGCGTCTGTTCAGGAACCTTTCCCTTTGACGTTTCAACGTTATACCGTACATAGAGCACAAAATCACGCGCCGTCATTTCACGTCGCGCGGCCACGGGGATCAAATCTTCCGCCTCTTCAAATCGGAACCCGGCGTCAAGAGCCGATCCCACGAGCCAGATGATGCGCGTCGCCGCTTCAGGGTCCAGGCCCTCCATGGCCACCCAGGGGACAGCCTTCTGGGCCGCTTCAAGCATCCCGGACGAAAGCGGAGCCCCCTCAAGCCGTGCGATCACTCCCTTCTGAATCCTTTCGGCCGCTGCCGCGCCAAAGAAACCCTTATACATAGAAGCGATGGTGGGCTCCGCAGTGAGGGAACCATCGCTCCGGCCCGCCCATGTCCGCGTGACGTCCGTAGACGGAAGCGAGACGCCAACAAGCCCTGCCAGCATACACGCGGATAGAATACGTATTGTGAGCTTCATGCGGCTTCCTCGCTACTGCCTGAACGTTATCTTTGCATCCATCCAAGCCATGCCCTCCGATTCACCGGACGCAGGGGATTCAACTTCGAAATCAACGAGACTCTCTTTCCAGACGAAACAATCCTGCGCATGGGCCCGGCCCCGGTGCACGGAGCACCCGGCGCTGTACTTTCCCGGCCCCAGGTTCATGCCCAGATGGAATTCCACTACATTCTCCTTCCCGGAGAAAAGCGTGGTTGTGCCGGCTCCGGCGATCAGGCTGTTTGTGCCAAAGGCCCGGATTCCCCGCGCGTCATTTATATGAATTCCGACAGTAACGTCTTTGAGATCCGCGCCCGGACGCGCCTTGAAGAGTATCCGGAACCGCTGGCCGGATAGAAACGCGGAACGAGAAACGCCGCGCTCATCCTCAATTTCCAGTCCATACTCATCCGCGCCCAGCTGGGCAGCCGGACCCGTATGCGAATTCCGCCCGATCAACTCCATGTAGTCTTCTACAACTTTTGCAGGCGCGCCCATAGACACCACGCGCCCACCGGAGAGGAGAATCATCCGGTCGCATACCGATCGGAGCATGTGGAGGTCATGGCTGACCACAAGGACAACGCTGCCCTGGTCCCGAAATTCCTGAAAGCGCGCCACGCACTTCTGTTGAAAACTTGCGTCGCCCACGGCCAAGGCCTCGTCAACAAGGAGGAGATTGGACCGCTCAAAGGTTGCCAAGGCAAATGCAAGGCGCATCTGCATCCCGGTGGAAAATGTTCCGAGCGGCCTGTCCTCAAGGCCTGCCAGTCCCGCAAAATCAAAGATGGCATGGCTTTCACCCAGCAGTCTGCTGCCGGAATAGCCCCATAACCTTCCATTATAATAGACGTTTTCTCTCGCCGTCAGATCGGAACTGAATCCAACACCAAGCTCCAGTATACTCCGTATGGTTCCCGATATCTGCACTGTTCCTGAAACCGCACGGGAATTCCCCGCGAGGATCCTGAGGAGAGTGGACTTCCCCGCGCCGTTAGGACCAATGAGACCGATGATCTCCCCTTTCCCCGCCTCCGACGCAAAGCTTACGCCATCCAGCGCCCTGAACCTGAGCGACCCGCCGTACAAACCCAGCGTGGCCACAGACAGAATCCTTTCCGAAAATGACCGGAATCCCCGATAGTCTTTGACGATATTGTCCACGCGAAGCATCAGAGCTCATCCCCCGCGAGATCCCGCATACGGCGCGAAGACAAAAGAAAAATGAAAATACTGACGCATACGAAAATGGCAAGCCCCGGCCATCCCTGAATCAATGCCCCGGCACCGCCCCTCTGCATCCCTGACAATCCCTCTGTGAGAAGCGTGCGGTGGACGTGCATCATGGCCGTCAATGGGTGCCACTCAAACATGTATCGAAGCGACGGGGGCGGCACGTACAAAATCGGCGCGCTCCAGAACACTACTTGAAGCAGAATCGCAAGGATCGGTGAGACATCTTTGAGGATAACGCTCACACGCGCAAAGAGAAAGCCCCATCCGGACAAAAAGAGGATAACGCTTACGCCGAATAGGTACGCGATAGGAAACCAAAGCGAGAGCCTGCCCAGAAAGAGAAGTCCCGCGCTGATGAGCACAAACATCAATGTATAATGGAGTACCGCCTGAACCGGGGCTATCCACAGAAAGGCCTCGGCGCCCACGGATGTGCGTCGTATGAGTGAGCGGTTGTCCGTCAGAATCGACGCTGCGCGGAGCATCATCTCGGACACGGGCAGCCAGAGAAGCATCCCGCCCAACAGGTACGGCAGGTATTCCACTCCCCCGGATGCAGCCGCGGCCCGCTCCGGCAGAAGCCGGCCGAACACGAAAAAGAAAAGACCAATCTGGAAAGCGTATCGCAAAAGAAGCCATACGATGCCGAGCGCCGTGCCGGCAAACTGCACCGCGTAATCGCGGCGAACCAAAGACCAAACCGTACGAGCGGTCCGGGAGGCCTCTACGGCGCGTTCTATGAGGCCGGATCGCATTGCAAGAGTACTTGAAAAAAGGGGGGCCTCCCGCGCTACTGATTTCTTATTGTGAAACCAATGAATCAACATCTGTTTTTGAGCGCCGTCATACTGTCAGCAGCGATCGCCGGCGCCTCGTGTTCTAAGAAATCTTCAGCTCCCTCCGCGGACGTCACAGCGAGGGCCCAGGGATCGCAGGAAATCGCATTTTCTGTTGTGGTCCCCGCCGGCCATCACGCGTACTTGGACCAGGGGAAAGACGGCAACCTCATGGAAATCCAGTTCGACTTCAAGGGCCTGGGCATTGCTGCGAAACCCAAAGACGCGCCCAAGGGAGTCTACGATGCGACTGTGGAAGCCACTGTCCTTCGGGGCGACTCGCTCTTCACGTTTCAAGTGCAAGACGCCAAGTCGCTCGTGGGACGCAAAGCGCGCGTGCGCACACAGATCTGCGATGAAGTGAAAGGCCTCTGCTATCCTGTGAAGTACCAGGACGTTGAAATACAGGCAGGGACATGATCGACGCCCTCTTTGCCGCGCTTGATACGCTGGCCAAAGAAAGCGTTACCCGCCCTGCCGTAGCCTTTCCCGTCTACGCGCTCGCGGGGCTTGCTGGCAGCACGTTCCCGTGCGTGTATCCCCTGGTTCCCGTCACCGCCGGCTTCATAAAGACACGCACACAGGCGCATGAAAGCCGCTACAAACACCCCCTGCTCTACTGGATCGGGATGATGTGCGCATACGCCATCCTGGGCTTCTTTGCCGCTGCGTTCGGCGGGGCCTTCAATACGATTATGCAGAGCGGCCCGGCGGTAACGCTCACGGGGTTTCTTTTCCTGTTCTTAACCGCGGTGATGCTCGACTGGCATCCGATCACCTGGCAGACCGGGGACAGGCTTCTCACGAAAGCCGGGTCCCAGTCCGGCCCTCTCTTCACGGTGGCCATGGGGCTCCTTGCCGGCATTATTGCGAGTGCCTGCACAGCGCCCGCCATCGTCACCATGCTTTTGTTCATTGCGCAGCATTCTTCGGGGAGCATCGGCTGGACGGCCTACGGCACAGCGTTATCTGCCGTGTTTGGTCTGGGACTGGGAATGCCGTTCTTCCTCGTGGGAGTTTTGGGCGCGCACCTTCCACGTCACGGGCGCTGGATGACGTTCGTCAAAGTGGGCTTTGCGGCGCTTGTTTTCATGGCCGCGCTCTTTCAATTGGAAAAAGGATTCAGAACCATGGGATTTTCTACTACGGACATCTGGCAGACGGCCGCGGGCATACTCCTCCTCGCGTTTGCCGTATTCCTCTGGGCCCGCTCGGGCGACGGGAGCCTGCCCGCGCGCGTGAAGCAGTTCTTTGGGCTGGTAGCTGTGTCGTTCGGCATTGCGCTCATTGTGCGCGCTGTGGCCCTGCACGGTCCCGCGGCGCCCGCCACAGCGGTGGTCAGACCCGCCGCCGAGAGCGAGATGGTGGGGAATTTGAAATTTTTGCGCGATCGTGACGCAGCATTCTCACTGGCCAAGACGGAAGGGCGTCCAATCTTTATTGATTTTTATGCCGACTGGTGCGCCAACTGCAAGGACTTCAGCCGACTGGCCCAGAGCGATGCCGAACTGAACAAAGCCCTCTCCGCCGCTGTTCTCCTGAAGATTTACGACACAGACAAGGTCTTTGAAGAATTCCAAAACGACAGCCGCTTTCAGGAACTCACAATCGGTCTGCCATTCTTCTTGGTATATAAACCGGACGGCTCTTATACGTGGAAGAGCTATAACTATCGCGATACAAAGAGCATGATCGCAGCTCTGGAGAAAGCGCGGAAGTAGTCTTACGGCTTACCGCGCGTCAATTTCCGGTACTCTGACATGGCAAGCACCATCAGCGGGTGATAGCACTCGATCGACATGTGCGATCCATCGACGAAGGTATTGCAATAGTAATCATCACGGGCGGACAGATCAAGGAACGGCACGGCATAACGTCCGCGGAGTTCTGACAAACGACGGCGCCACTGGTCCTGGGACGCTCCCAAGTCAGTGTCGATCATCCTCTGCATGGGACGGGACACCGGCGGACGGATCAAAATCGTCTGCACGCCGGCATTCCGTGCGCGGTCCAGGACCTGCTCCAGGAACACCCACTGTCGGTCCGACATTTTGTAGTTCCCGTAGATCCACCGAAGCGATGTGCGCGATGTGGCTTCCAAACGGGCAAAATCACGCTCAAACCAGTCTTCTTTGGGAATGATATTCCTGCCGGCGCCCCGGTTCTCGCGCTGGAATTTGTCCAGCTCCGCAAATACCAGTCCGAATTTGTTCTGCGGGTCCCGCAGGCGCGCAATCAGATGTTCCGGGTTGGGCGGATACTTCAAGCCCGCGAACAGGCGCCGGCCTATAAAATGAGACACTTCCCCGCGCGTGAAACGCGGCCAATTCTCAAGGACAAAGCGGAGATCGAGGCTGTAGGTAACGTTAGACTTGAGAAACGTGTTAGTGCCGTCATTGAACTGAAACGGATCCGTCTCAACCAGAATGAGATCCGGCTTGATGCCCCGCTCCAGAACGCGCTGGAGAAGAAACGAGTAGTACGCGGGCATGGTTACGGGGCAGGAGAAATTGAACAATTCCCAGTCCGGGTAGTTGCGCTTGAAAGAAGCGTAGTCAAAAAACATCAACCGTGAGCTGCCCAGAACAAGCAGAAACTTCTTCTGCTTTGCATGCGTACGATCCTGCTTATAAACCGTCTCCAGCTCATCCAGCAGTTCTGTCTTGTAGTCATAGTAGAGATAGGTGGCATCCGGCTGTGTGAGGGCCTTCATCCTGGGCAGAAGACAGGTCTTGTCCACGGCAAAGTAGACAAAGAACAAGGCGACCGGGAATAAGAGGTACCGGCGCAGAGACGATTGTTTTGAAGCGTTGTTTCCCACAAGTCACCGGTTAGAAGGCAAAGTAGATAACATCTTTCCCGAACACACCGAGCATGACCACGGTGAAGAAAAGAGAGGTGTACACAAGGACACGCACAAGCACGGGTTTCTCAAAAATCCAGAAAGGGTCGCCCTTCTTGTACGTGAAGTAGTCAAGGACCAGAAGCACGGCCACTTTGCGGAATATTTCACCGGCCATGTAGCCTGCGGGATAGACACCGTGCACAGTGTTGGAGAAATCCCACGGACCGGTCAAGAGGGACTTCCATATCTCAACAATGTGATGGAAGTCGTACGCACGGAAGAATGTGCCTGATACCGCAAAGGCCAGAAAGACGCCCACCATTTTGACGCCTCTGATCGCTGCCTGCAGGCGCGGAGAAAATCGGTCCGAAATCTTCGGCACGTTCTTGCTCCAGAGAAGGTAGGCAATGAGCCAGAGTCCGTTGTAAGCGCCCCAGATGATGAAGGTCCAGTTGGCTCCATGCCAGAAGCCCATAACGACAAACAATACGAAGACGTTCCGGTACTGGAGAAAGAATCCCATGCGGCTTCCGCCCAGCGGAATGTAAACATAGTCCGTTACCCATCGGTTGAGCGATACGTGCCAGCGCCGCCAAAGCTCCGCCGGGTTCTGCGACATCTGCGGAACATTGAAGTTTACGATCAGATCCACACCGAGCATCTTGGCCGCCCCGAGCGCAATCCCGGAGTAGCCTGCAAAGTCGCCGTAAATTTGGAAGATGAAGGCGATCGACGCAAGCGCCGTCTGCGCTCCGCCGTGCCCTGACACAACAGAGGGATTGGCGTCATAGGCCGCCTTCGACGGGGCGTAGACCATCGAAACTAAAGGTTCCAGATTGTCGGCCACGTAGACTTTCATGAAGAAGCCCAGCAGAATGAGCCACGCGCCGTCCCGCATGTCGTCCCAGGAAAACTTGCGTTCCTTTACTAACTGTGGGAGGAGCTCACCGGCACGCATGATGGGGCCGGCCACAAGCATGGGGAAAAAGCTCACAAAGAGCGCAAAATCCAGGAAGTTCTTCTCCGCCTTCACCGTGCCGCGGTAGACGTCAATCGTGTACGACATACTCTGGAACGTATAGAAACTGATCCCCACCGGAAGGATAACGTGAAGAAGGATCGAACTGGACGGATCCGCAAATGCTCCCGGCGATACAGCGCGGACTGCTGCCACGAAACTCTGGGCAAAGAAGTCGTAATACTTGAACGCCCCAAGAAGACCCAGGTTCAGCAGCACTGACAGGGACAGAAGCTGCTTGCGGCGGCGCGGAGCCTCCAGTCGGTCCAGCCAGACACCGACGTTAAAGTCGACAACGGTTGTGATCAGGATCAGACTCAGGAAGAGCCAGTCCCAATACCCATAGAAGAAATACGATGCCAGCAGGAGAAAGCGGTTCTGGAGCAGCAACCGCTTGTTGGAACGTTGCAGCGTCCAATAGACCGCATAGACAATGGCGAAGAAAACGATGAAGACTGCGGAGTTGAAGACCATGGTTGTTTTCCGCCCAAGGAATCAGCCCCCCTGCAGAAAGAAAACCGGTTTTTGGGCGGCCCAAAGGCTCAGCCGGAGACCTGCGCGGCAAAGAGCGAACGCACAATGCGCAACGACAGCCATCCGATCACCGCGAGCGCGAGCCAAACCAGGACCGAGTACATGGCCAGAACGTCCCGCAGATGCCAGGAGAGAATCAGCGTTCCCAAACCAAAAAAACCCACTATGACGATGACGCTTTTTTCGCCGCGTGTCATGCCGGTCCACTCGGGACGGATCCTGAGAAAGAGCCACACCGGGAGGAGAAGAAGAGAGTATGCGTGGTACCAGCTCACCCCCGATACAATCAGGGAAACCAGCGCCGACAGCATGACGATGTCGAACCCGCGGATGCGCTCGAACAAGTCGCTTCGTGTGAGCGGCTGCTTCACCGCCGTGAGGAGGCCCAAAACACCGGCAAGGCCCAGAAGCGCCAGATTGACAAAACGCACGCCCTGCCCCAGCATGTAGACCCCGGCCGGGGCGAGGCTCACAATCGGCAGCCCCACCGCTGCCTGTTTCATATCCGAGTTGGGCACAAACAGTTTCCCCAACGCGCCCGCAAGCGACTGGTTGTTGGCCCACGCCCGCACAAAGGAATTCTTCTGGTAGCTTGAGAGAAGAAGCGTATTCCAATTTCCCAGGAGTTCCAAGTTCCGATCCCATCCCAAAAGCAGCGCAGGCGACAGGAGAGCGAATAACGCTCCGACCGCGGCTCCCGCAAGCGCCGTCCAACGCCTGCCGCCCAAAAGGACAATGCCAAACACAACGGGTGTCACTTTCATCACGGTGGCAAGGCCCAGAAGAAAACCGCCCAAGAGCATCAGGAAAGGGCGGTCAGAAAAGGAAAACGACAGACCTGCGAGCACCAACAACAGAAGAAAGAAGCCCACGTTCCCGTTTCCCGCGTTTTCAATCAGAAAGCGCAGACACAGAAGACATGCGAGAGCGGCGGCTGCAAAGAACCGCGCACGGTCCGTCCTGCCCATGCGGTACATAAGAAAACAAAACAAAAGCAGAGCCGCGAACGACAGCGCTTGAAACACCGATGACGCCGCGCGGTACGACAGCGGCGCAAGCGGCGTCAGAAGAAATGCGGTGAACGGCGCGTAGAGATATGTGCCCACACCCTTGAGGCCGGACAAAAGGCGCATGAGTTCAGCCGGGTCCTTTGCGCCGCTCGCCTCCCACTCCTCTTTGAGGTCCTCGATCTTTTCTATATGGTAGGGGTCTTCCCCTTTGGACAGCTTGATGGCGGCCTGGAAGTAATCGTCGAAGTCACTCCGGTTCCGAAACGACGGCATGTCCGTTGACGCAGTAGTGATTTTCATTCCCTGCAGGAAAACAGCAAGCAGCGCCACGCCGAGCACTGCGGGGTAGATCACGGGCAGCCGCGCCTTGATTCGCAGCCAAAAGGCTTGCAGATTCACGGGGTCATCAAAAAACAAAACCTCGGACATGAGAAGTGAAAAACAAGAGGGGTCTGAAATTCTCGCCGCGTTCGACTTCGATCTCCCCCAGGAACTGATCGCCACCCGTCCGCCTGCGGGGCGCGGGCAGTCACGCATGCTCGTTGTAAATACCACAACGCAGACGTTGACTGACGCTGTCGTCGCTGATCTGCCCCGATTTCTCCACGCGGGAGACCTTCTCGTTTTCAACGAAACGCGCGTCCGCCAGTGCCGCCTTCGCCTCAAGCGCAGAAGTGGCGCCCGTGTGGAGGCCGTTTTCCTCGAGTCGGAAAGCGACGGTTCCTGGGAATGTCTCCTCGGCAACTCATCGCGCATCAAAGAGGGCGAAACACTTCTCCTGGAGCAGGGAGGCGACTCTCTGCTTTTTTCTGTATCGTTCCGGGATGACGCATACCCGCGCCTGACGGCGGTGCGGCCGGATGGCTCCCCGGCATGGAAAGATCGTGAACAGGCGGAAGACTTCTTCCTGACGCACGGGGAAATGCCCATCCCGCCCTACATGAACCGCACAGCAGACGCGGATGACGCTCTGCGTTATCAGAGCATCTTTGCAAAAAATACCGGTTCGGCGGCCGCCCCTACGGCGGGGCTTCACTTCACAGAAACGCTGCTTGAGGATCTGGAGCGGGCCCGCGTTGACCGCGCTTTTGTAGAATTGAACGTTGGCTACGGAACATTTGCGCCGGTCACTGCAGAGATGATCGAGAGCCGGCGTCTGCACAAAGAACGCTACAGCATTGGACATGAGGCCGCGCGCCAGTGGGCCGACTCACGCGGCAGAAAGATTGCGGTGGGCACCACAACGCTCCGCGCAGTGGAAAGCTGTATCAGAGAGCACGGGTGCCTTGTCGCGGGCCGTTTCAGCACGTCGCTTTTCATTCTGCCTCCTGACCGACCACAGTCCTTTGACGGGCTTTTCACCAATTTTCACCTGCCGCGCTCTTCGCTCTTTGCGCTCGTCTGTGCGTTCGGAGGGACGGAGCTCATTCAAAAGGCGTACGCCCACGCAGTGACGGCCCGTTACCGCTTCTACAGCTACGGCGATGCCATGTTGATTATTTAGCTTGACCCGTTTCTCCCGCCCATCCACCATGGAGTTGTAACGATTATAGTCTGTATTACATAATATATGTATTACGTATGAAAACGCTCGAGAAGATCGCGGGCCAGGGCGCCCCAAAAGTTCCGGTGATGCACTTGGACTCTTTCCAGGAGGGGGTCCTGAATGCCCTCCACTTGGAATTCTTCTTTGCTGACAGCCGTTTCATTGTTACGCCTGACGGCCGATTGATTGCCATTGGCAAGCCCACGGATCGCGAACGGGACGCCGCGGAAGATATCCTCTCTGAGAACGTAAAGGCCCTTCAGGACCTGCGCCGCTATTTAATACACAGCCTGGCGCTTCACTCCCCTCTCTTGGAAACAAACTCCTATGTTATTTCCACGAACCAGAACCTTGTCATTGCGCGGATGCTGACGGCCGGGGACAGCGGGTCGCACTATGAAGTGAAGCTCTACACCATTCACCCGGAAGACCTGCCAAAGAATTACAAAGACAAAATCTATCTGGGCCGCGCCTTCCTTTCACTGGCCCCGCACGAAAACG
>JACPZR010000274.1 GCA_016195395.1 Spirochaetia bacterium | reverse complement strand
GTAGGCGTGGTGGATAAAAACGAGATAGGCCGTCAGGTACACGTCGATCTTTGGGTCCAGAACCATGGCGAACAGGCCCGGACAGCCAAGATAGATGATCGCTGCAAGCCAACCACGGCGACGGCTGCCGGATGTAAGCACAGCAATGCGGTACAGCGAACGCGCGGCCAAGAGGCTGATCAGAAGGGCGGGAATACGGAATGCGACGTTATTCACGCCAAAAATCAAATAGGAAGCCGCAATACTCCAGAAGGTGAGCACAGGCTTGTCGAGGTATTTGCGTCCGTTATCCCGCAGAAAGATAAATTCTTTAGAGGCTACCATCTCCCTCGCGATTTCCGCGTACTGAGAGGAGTCGATGTCCATTGCATCAAACCCAAGAGTCAGGGTGAGCGTGAGCACTATCCCCAGGAGCAGAAATGCGAGGCCCGTGCGCTCGCGGCGTGTGAATTCCGTGATCGATGGCATGGAAGTTCCTCCGGTTAGTCTGCTAGCCCGGTCTGCAGCAGGCACTGCATGATTCGCTGGCAGGAATTCCCTGCTTCATCGTAACAGGGAAGAATGTCCGACTGAAAGCGCGTGCAACCGTCTTCACAGTGAAGCATGAAGTCTGTCTGAACTTTGCCCAAAGCCTTTGTCTTCATGGTGGTTTCGGCGCAATTGAGGGCAAACCTGCAGACGTTGGAGCACTTCTCTTCTACAGGGTCTTTGCAGGCGGACACAAGAGCGGCCAGCACCGCAAACGAAAATGCGAAAAATGCCGGCCGCAACGTCTTCACTGAGAGTTTAGTCCTCTGATTTCTTGAAGAGGGAAATGATACGGGCAAAGAAGCCCTTCTTTTGGGGCTGTCCACCCGGACGTCTGTGCTCACGACGCTGCTCGTTGTTGCCTCCGCGCCGTCTGCGTCCGCCACGTTCTCCGCGACCTTCGCCGCCGCGTCCCTGTCCGCGTCCACCGCGTCCGTGACCGCCGCCTCGGTGTTGTTGATCGTTGCGATCTCCGCGTCCGCCGCCGCCCCGATGTCTTCCGCCACGTTCACCGCCGCGGTCATTTCCGCGCTCATTGCCTCTCTCCGGGCGATCTCCGTTGCCGCGCCCCTGCGCGTGTTCTTCGCGTCCTTGACGCGGGGCGCCTTCGCCTTCTCCGCGTCCGCCGCGGTGTCGTCTACGTCCTGCGCCTTCATGGTGCGCTTTCTGGCTGTGAGGATGTTCGTGCTTGGGGGGCCGACCTTCTTCACGGTCACGCAGTCTGCCCATCAGTTCTGCGCGGTCGAGGTCGCGGACAGAGCCCACATCGCGCGTATTGCCGTTGGGAGCATCTTCACGTGGCGGCCGCGCTTCTCTTGCGCCTTCTGGTCCACGTTCTCCGCCTCCACCACCGCGACGACGACGGCGCCGTCTGCGCACGCCGTCCTGGCGTTCTCCGCCTTCTGCATTGTCGCGTGGGGGGCGCGCTTCTCTTGCGCCTTCCGGTCCATGTTCGCGTTCCGTAGCAGCAGTATCTCTGTGCGCATGGACGCGGTCGTGGAAGGGTTCAAATTCCCCTTCCGGCATATTCAGATTCTTCATGTCTATTGTTCCTTGGGGGATCTTGATCCCCATGAGTCTTTGAATGCGCGGGAGGTTCTCGTAGTCCTCTTCGCAGCAGTATGAGACGGCAATGCCGCTCTTCCCTGCGCGCGCCGTTCTTCCAATGCGGTGGATGTAACCCTCCGCATCTTGTGGAAGATCGTAGTTGAACACGTGGGTAACGTCATCCACGTGAAGTCCACGGCTTGCAACGTCTGTTGCAACGAGCACCGTGTAATGACCCAGCTTGAAATCTTTGAGGAGCCGCACGCGCTTGCGCTGGTCCAGAAGGGACGAAAGTCCCACGGCAGCGATGCCAAAGCGACGGAGCGAATTCACCAGATACGATACAGTCGACCTGTAGTTGGTGAAGATAATCGCTCTGATGTCCCCAGCTTCAAAGATTTGATTGATCAAGTACGGAAGTTTTTCCTGCCGGCCCAAGTGAAAGAGCTTCTGCTCGATCTTGTCCACAGCAATTGATTCCGACTCGACTTTGACCTCCACCGGGTCATGCAGATAGTCCGACGCCAACCGCAGCACG
>JACPZR010000273.1 GCA_016195395.1 Spirochaetia bacterium | reverse complement strand
GCTCCAAGTGCCGTACTTTGTTTTCAGCCTGAACAGCCCGCCCGCCGCGTCCACCGGTGTTACGGAGAGTTTGATCGGCCTTGTGCATAACGTGGCAATCCTCCATCCATTGGCGGCATACAGATACCTGGTTCAAGGCAGCTCATTTCTGATTCTCGACAACGCGGATATTGTGGTCCGGCATTCCTTCGTCTTTGTAGTTCTGCCTTGGGCTGCGGCTTTGATCCAGGCCCGTCGTGAACCCGGCTGGCTTTTTTTATCACTGCTTCCGATCGGCCTTGCATGGATCGGTTACACTGTTTCGCAGATTGGCTACGATCTATATTTCCAAGTGACGTTGATTGTTCCCTTCTCGCTTTCACTCTGCCTGGGAATCGAAGCCTTATCCGCCAAATGGCGGGTGCCCATGTTCGCACTGCTCGCCATCATCCTGTTTTGGCAGCCGGCGCGCTTCGCGAAATCCCCCTTGGATCGAATGCCTGAATACGGAACGCTCGTGAAAGGCGCCAAAGCGATTGCGGCTTCTGGTAAAGCCTTTCGAAACGTCATTGCGCCCTCGGCTGACAAACGCACGAATCCTCTCTTTTTGTTGGAATGCCTGGGGAAGAAGCCTGACGCCGGGGGCCAGATCGCCGTAATCGACTCACAAGGAAACGTTGAATGGCGGCGATAGCCGGGATGCGGGTCTACAGAACAAACTCAATGCGGACCCGGTGGCTCCGTCCTGATTCATCGTTGATGTTGGACGGCCCTTGATAAGACAAGAGGTCGCCGGTTCGAATGTCGTACACGATCAGAACTGAATCCGTAATCTGGCGGAGAATTGGGTTCCCAAGCGCAAGAGTGATCTGCATGGCTTTTCGTCCGTTCACGTCTACAACACTCTTGCGCATGATGCGTACACGATAGTAGTCCAGCCTGGCTGGAACGCCGAGCGAGACCTCCAGCGCTTCCCCGCTTTCCAGCCGGCGCAGATTCTGCCCGATGAAGTGATCAAACCCTGCATCAATGATCGCTGGAGAGGGGACACTGACAACCGCTTCTTTCATGGCCGTGTTTGTCCCGTCCCGCCAGAACATCCGGAATCCTCCCTGCACCGCTTGGCTCCCCTCCACATATCCGCTGCGCAGGTCCTCCAAGCGAAAGTCCGGAGCAAGCTTGTCCGCTTTATATACGATCCTTTTTCGCGCAAGGACACCTGTTGTCCCCGCATACTCCACTTCCGTTGTCACATGTTCCCCGTTTCGATAGAGTTCTTTGTGATTCTCCGTGTACAGGTAACGTCCTGTTTTCAGATCGTACGCATGGGCCAGCCGCTTTCTGATGGTCTCTCCTGACAGTTCTGTGCGCCCCGGCAGCGGAGATACGACGGCCACTACAGCTACGGTGAGAGATGCGGTCTGTGCAATGCGCTTAATTATGGAAGCTCGCCACATAGTGTCATTTCTCCGTGGGATGGTGGTTCCATCCAAGTTCAACAAACATCGCAATGGCCCCCAAGGCGGCAAATCTTTTTGTAGTATCTTATATAAAAACATTAGACAACAAAAATGTTCGGCATCATGAGTCTGGCCGACGGGGGAGGGGCTGGATGTTCAATGTTGATGTGCTGGAGCGTGCGGCGTGGGAGCTCGTGAAACGCTACGTGCAGATCATTGAATCGTTCCCTGTATTTTGTCCAGCAGTGCCTTGGCTTTGGCATCCGCGGGAGACCCCTCGAGCACGTGCTGCAACAGCTTCTCGGAAACGCGTGGACGACCGGCGGCAAAGTGCAGTCTTGCGAGGTGGACAAGGTTTTCGGGTTCGTCCGGGTTTCGGAGCCGGTACCTCTCGGCGAAATCAAGCGCTTCTTCCAGACGGCGCATGCGGGCCATGGCAAACGAAGCGAGAAAAAGGAATTCGTCCCGTTCAGGGTGCTTCTCTGAGAAGTCCACGGCCATCTGGGCGGCTTCCGGAAACTGCCGGACTGCGATCAGCATCTTCACAAGAGTTTTAACAGCCGCATAGTGGCCCGTCTCGAGGACAACGTTACGCAGGATTTCAATCGCGCGGCTGTGCTCACCGGATTTGCGGGCGGTGCGTGCTTCGTGGAGACCTGCCTGAAGCACAGCAGTGTCGATCGGAACAGGTCTGGTGAGCGGGGCATCTTCGTCGTATGCGATGCGCAGGAGCGTTAAGTCATCGGTGAGTTCACCACTCTGTGAAATTGCCTCGTCGATCCCCGCAAGTTCGCCACCCCCGCGTTCCACATTTCGGAGAAACAGTTGTTCGTCTTCGTTGATGAGGCGGTTTCCCCGGGCGTCATAACCGATCGTCACGTCGTCCCGCCCGTCAGACCCGATGATCAGCACATTGCCATGCTTCAAACGCAGCGTGCGTACCTGAAGACTCCCCGGATGCCAGTCGATGCCCAGCTTTCGCAGTTCGATACTCTTATCCACAAAGGAGGCCGTCTGTCCATGGTAGAGGACGACAAATGGGTGTTCCGCATTGACGTAGTAGACCATCCCGGTGTCCTCTTCCACCAGTCCAAAGACGGCGGACACAAGCATGGACCCGTCGAACGAAACGAACACGCCTTGGAGCTCCAAAAACATCTCTTTCAGCCACTGTTCAGGATAGCGGTTCTGAAAATAGGCCGACGCCTGCGTCCGCGTTACGATGGATTTAAACACCGTGCCCAACACCAGAGCCCCGCCTGCTCCCTGCATGGATTTTCCCATGGCATCTCCGTTCAGGAACACCACGTATTTCTTTCCCCGAAGATTGATGTCGTAAACACTGATCAGGTCGCCCCCAATCTCCGCTTCCCAGTGCTTAAAACGGAATGTCTTCTTCTGCCGGATAAGCATGTCGATTGACACACGCCTTCCCTCCGCAAAATTTCCGGACAGAGGGTGAATCAGAAGGGACGTAAGAAAATAATCGCCGTCCTGCTGCACCTTCAGCTCTTCCACGCGGTGAAGGGTTTGATTCAGTTGTTCCGTTCTCTCCTTGACCTTTTCCTCCAGGTGTTCGTTGAGTTCCTCAACCTGGTTGTGCATTCTGCTGAAACGGTTTGCAAGCACTGCCGCGATCCCAAGAACAAACAGAATGAAGAAGAATCGCGCGACAAAAGGCGTATCCCAGGACAAGAGCGCCGCAAAGACATCGTGGATGATGCTCGCACTGAAAATCACGAAGCCAAACAGAAGCCAGCGCGCGTCCTTATTCCCCCGGACGGCCTGTCGGGTCATGTAGTAAACCACGTATGCCACAGCGAGCAGCGCGCTCATCTGCCAGTACTGGAGCATCTGGGAGGCAAGGTGGTAATTCGGTGTGACGGCAACGATGACAGCGAGCACCAGCCAAGCGCAAAGAAGCGCCAGACCCACGCGCGAATATCGTCGCTCAAAATATTGACTCAGGAAGAAGATCAATGCGGGGCCGATCATGAAGAGTGCAATATACTCTGTTTTCACGCGCACGAGGATGTGATCGCCGAAAATCTGGTCGCGGTAGTTGGTCCTGAAAAGCCAGTAGAGAGTCAGGAGAATGCAGAAGGCGCCAAAGAAGAGGTTATGTTTGTCCTTGCGCCGAAAGGCGAACAAGAGCAGGTGATACCCTCCAACGAGCAGATACGCTGCGAGGAGCATAAAGGACACGATTTCGCGGCCTGTCAGGAGCGACTGCATCATGGCCGCCGGGCCAAGCTCCAAATCAGGACCAAAGATCTGCAAAGGATACTGGCCGTTCGTGTAGAGAGCGGCCGTCAGGGTATGTTCCGACCTTGGAGCGATCACAGGAACGGAAAAAATAGCGTTCCGATATGAACCGGGCCGGTACGGCTCCACGCTGCCGACTTGTCCAATCTTGACACTGTCAAGAAAATACATGGAGACATCGCTGTTCCAGCCCATGTTCAGAACGGCGGGTTCCCGCTCGATATACGCGGACTTGGGGTCTAGCCGGCGCCGGACGGTGATCCATCCCTGATAACCGCTCAAATGGAGCGCTTGTTGGAGCTGTACGGGAACGCCTACGGGTTTCCAGCCGCCGGGATCGTTGACGAGCCATGCTTCGTCAAAACCCATCCGGTACTCCCACTGACCATGAAGCCTGTCCGCCTTATCCGCGGCGCACGATACAAGGGCGCACGCAAGGATCACCACCGGCACAATGCGCATCGGCGGAAGATTGCCGCATGGAAATTTCAGTCAAGCCGCTTCGCAGGTACTCGCGCTCTGAATTTCACGATCGAGAGTCACTTTGGTGTGTAACCGAGTGCTGGCGGCCGTTGGTTCTAGAGGGAGTCGGGCAGGGAGAAGTAGAACGTTGCGCCTGAATCCGGCTGTGATTCCGCCCAAACGGTTCCGCCGTGACGATGAATGATTCTCTGGACGGTGGTCAGGCCAATCCCAGTCCCCTGAAACTCTGGAGCCGAATGCAGGCGCTGAAACGCGCCGAAGAGCCTTCCGGCGTACTGCGGG
>JACPZR010000294.1 GCA_016195395.1 Spirochaetia bacterium | reverse complement strand
AAGGCAAAGAAGACCACGCAGTCCAGGCAGCCATCGCTGTCATTGAGGCGGTGAAGAAGAATAACGCGCGCCGCCAGACTGAGAATCAGGAGCCGTTGATGATTGGAATCGGACTTAACTGCGGAGAGGTCGTCGTGGGGAATATGGGCTCACGGGACCGCATGGACTTCACGGCCATCGGCGATGCCGTCAACCTCGCTGCGCGTCTATGTTCCGCCGCCGAACCGCTTCAAGTGCTGGCTTCAGAGAACATGCTCCGTGGAGCAAAGCAGAAGTACGCGGGGAAGAAACTGGATCCCATACGTGTCAAGGGGAAAGAAAAGCCCATTCAAGTCTTCGATATCCGGGGGCTTTCCAAAGGCGCAGCCGCCGGAAACGGCGAGCCCGTAAGCATCGCATAAATCCCGCCGCTTCGCCACGTCACGAAGGCGCACTTCCCGATGGTTTCTAATCGCCGGGAGAGGCGCCTTCCTGTACCTTTGTTGATTACCGCAAGGAAAACGGCAGGGCCCAACGGAATGAGAAGAAAAACGACTACGGCAGATTCTGAAGCGGAGGCCCTTGCCCTCATCCGTCCGCGTGTTCAGGTGAGCGAAGGGTTTCTTCTTTTTCTCCTCTCAGCTATGCAGTTCACGAACATTCTGGATTTCGTGATCATGATGCCGCTGGGTCCTCAGTTCTTCCGCGCTTTTAGCATTGGCCCCTACGAATTCGGTCTTCTGGTATCGAGTTATTCGATCAGCGCTTTTGTCACAGGCATCTTCGCCGGGTTCTTCCTGGACCGATTTGACAGAAAGACAAGCCTCCTCGCGATCTATGCGGGCTTTGGCGCCGGCACGCTCCTCTGCGCGTTTGCCCCTTCCTACTGGTGGCTCATGGCGGGACGCATCACCGCGGGAGCCTTCGGCGGAATCATGTCGGCCACGATCCTTGCCATCGTGGGGGATGCTGTGCCGGAGGGACGACGCGGGGCTGCCATGGGCACGATCATGGGGAGTTTTTCAGTGGCCACGATTGCGGGCGTCCCCCTGGGGCTTTTTTTGGCGCACCTCACGAACTGGCAGGCGCCGTTTCTCCTTCTCGCCGCCATGTCGCTTGGACTGTGGGGGCTGGCTTCTTTGCGCCTGCCTTCTTTCAAAACTCATATGGACCATGCACACGAACACCCGCCGGCCGCGCGCTTCCTCCGTCTGTTCACGAATCCCGCGCGGCTGAACGCCTACCTCTTTATGCTGGCGGTGATCTTTGCCGGATTTTCAGTTATCCCGTACATAGCGCCGTACCTCGTGGGTAACGTCGGGCTGCCGGAAGGCCAGCTGAGCTATGTCTACTTTTTCGGCGGAGCCTGCACGTTCTTTTCGGCACGCTACGTGGGCCGGTTGGCGGATCGTTTCGGGAAACCGCGGATTTTTGCGCTCACTGCCGTGCTCGCCTGCATTCCTCTTGTCCTATTGACCAATCTGCCCGTTGTCCCGTCCGCTGTAGTGTTCCTTGTGACCACGCTCTTTATGGTCTTTGTATCCGGCCGCATCATTCCCGCGATGGCCATGATTACCGCGAGCGCTCCCCCCCAGGAACGCGGCAGCTTCATGAGCATCGTAACAGCTGTGCAGCATGTGGGTTCAGGGCTCGCGGCCTTGACGGCCGGAGCGATTCTTGCCAACAACCCGGACGGCAGACTCCTCCACTATGACCGGGTGGGTTACATGGCCGCAGCAATCAGCCTTGTCTCGATCCTGGTGTCGCGCCGCGTGAAGCCGGCGGTTGGAGGATAATGGCCCATGCGCGCCAAGGACATCGCTTTTCGTTTCTCATACGCAGCGGCGGCAGTGGTGTTCGTTTGGGGCGCTCAGTCCGCATGGGCCACGGGCTCCACCGAGAAAGAAAAGCCGTGCACGCAGTCGAAAGCAACCGTACTCGAATACGGACTGGCCCGGACAGGACCAGTGGAGCTGGTTCCGATTGACCCCTCACGCACAGCCGCAGCCAACTTATTCCGCCCTGATCAGTACGAATTCATACGCACAACCCGCGACATCCCGCTTGAGTCCGGGAACTGGATCTACATTCGTTACCGCGTGGACGGGGTACGCGCGGAGCGACGCCCGCGGATGCGTTATCTGGTTACGCACCCGGAAATGGGGTTCGACGATCGGTTTCCGTTTGAATTCGTAACGGGACGCTGGAAATTCCAGTTGTGGGAGGGGAACTGTCTTCTCTTCAGCCAGGAGTTCCGCACATATCGGTAAGCCCGGTCCGCGCGTCCTACAATAGTTTTCGAGCCTTGATGGACAAGTAGCGGTTGATCATCTCCGTATCCAAGGCCTGCGGAGGCGCCTCCATGACGAGCACTCCATCGTTCATAAGCCCCTGCACCACCCTCTCTTTCCAGTGCAGAAAATCGGCCGCAGCCGCCTGGGTGTACCATCCTTCGGGGGTTTCCGGTTTCTTTGACAAGAGAGTGTCCAGGTCCTGCGGTCGAATGAGAACAGCAAACGGGAGGTGCCTGCCGGCAAGACTCCCCAAATAGGCGCGAATCATTTCGGCATTCATTTCATCGATAACGTTTGTAACGAGACAGACAAGACTCCGCTTGCGCGAGTAGGTATTCAGATGCTGAAATGCCAGGTCAAAATTGCTCTCCTTGTGTGAAGGAAACAGGTCGTGCGCTGCGCGCACCAGTCGTCTGTGATGCCCCGCCCCGCCGGCAGGCTTTACGTACCTGTGAACCGACGAATCAAACGCCAGAAAACCCACGCTGTCGCCCTGCCCAAGGGCCACGCGTGACAGAAGAAGGACACTGTTCAACGTGTAGTCCAAGAGGGTCCGGCCGCCCACCGTCGCCGTCATCATGCGCCCGCAATCGACCATGAAGATGATCGTCTGATTCTGGTTCATCTGGTACGTCCGCACAATCAAGCGGCTGGTCTTGGCGGAGGCTTTCCAGTCGATATGTCGGTACTCGTCGTCCCGCTGGTATTCGCGCAGGCGCTCGAATTCGTTGTCGCCCCCGCCCCTCTGCGTCCTTCGTATTCCCAACAGACCCAGGTGCGACTTTCTCGCCAGAAGAAGATACTTGCTCACTGCCTTTAAGTCGGGATAGACGCGCAGTTCTGTCCTGACGGGAAGGCGGAGCACGCGTTTGGTGAAGCCCAAACGGGATACGCAGGTAACGTATGCCAGTTCAAGGACATGCAGGCCGCGTCGGTTCACGCGCAGGCGGTAGACAATACGGTTGGTGCCCGGTCTGAGTTCCACCTTCTCCGGCACCTCCGCTGTTTCCATGTCTGCGCTCCAGTCATCGCGGACCACGGCGGCCACCGGCGCCCTCCGGACCAGAACGATGTCAAGCACCACCTCATGCGGATAGTGAATTGAGTACACCGGATCCGTGTGCCGCATCGCCTTCATGTGGCGGTGACGGGGCAGACTCACGGCTTCCAGCAGGAATAACACAAGGAGGAGAACGTCGGCCCCGGCAACAACACGCAGGGCACCGGAGGAAATCCAAGAGTACTCGGGTCCAAGGGCAATATCCAGGGGCAGAAGCCCCATGGAGAGGACCAGCGGAACCGCAGCCGCCCACAAGAATCTGTGAGTGGGAAAGATCACCTCACTTCCCGGGGCACTTCCACGGACCCAATGACGTCGCGGATAACGTCATCAGGCGTTCCTCCCTCCACTTCCGCCTCGGGTTTCAGGAGTATCCTGTGACGGAACGCGGCGGGTGTCATGCGCTTGACGTCGTCCGGAATCACAAACGCCCGGCCGTCCGTCAGCGCAAGAACGCGCGCGGTGCGCAGGAGCGCAATACCGGCGCGGGGTGAGGCCCCCAGATACACGTCCTCATGAACGCGCGACGCCCTTACCAGGCCGTTGATGTAGGAGAGGAGGGCATCAGAAACGTGAACCTTCTGCACCGAACCCATAATTTCGAGAATCCGTTCCTTGGAGAGAACATTCCCCACCACATTGGGATCAATCCCGGCGCCGTCCGCATGGAGGCGCAAAATGGAGAGTTCTTCCGGTTCAGTAGGATAGTTAATGAGAAGCTTCAGCAGAAATCGGTCCAGCTGCGCTTCCGGCAGACTGTAGGTTCCTTCAGATTCCACCGGATTCTGTGTGGCCATTACAAAGAACGGCAGTTCAATCTTGAAGAGCCGGTTGTCAATGGTGACCTGATTCTCCTGCATGATTTCAAGCAGAGCAGAATGCGTCTTGGCAGGCGCGCGGTTGATTTCGTCGGCCAAGAGCAGGTTTGTGAACACGGGACCTTGGTTGAATATGAAGCGCTGCTCATGCTGATTGTAAATGTGTGAGCCCGTGATATCGGAGGGCATCAAGTCGGGTGTAAATTGAATCCGCGCAAACACAGCGCCCAGGGCCCGGCTCATGGCCCGCACCAGAAGGGTTTTACCAAGTCCGGGCACACCTTCTATCAACACATGCCCGCCTGCAAACAACGCCGAAAGAGCGCCGTCCAAGAGCTCCGTCTGGCCCACGAATACCCGGCCCACCTCAGCCCGCACGCGGCGCAGGTCCTGGGCCGCCGCGTCCAAATCTACTGCAGAGATCGTTTGTCTGACTGTCATTTTCGAGAACTCCCGGACAAAGCACCTGAGGTCTTGCCCTTTTTTAAGAATGCGGCCAAGCGCTTGAGCGCGTCTTCCTTGTCCTTTGCCCGCGCCAGCCGTCCCCCAAGCGCCACAAAGTGTTCCATGAAATCCCGGCTTCCCGCAGTGGATTCCGGAAGGGGACGTCCTGTGTGCGGCCATTTGGCCAGCGCATACAGGAGCAACAAAAGCGCCGCTTGAAGAACAATCACGTTGAGCGGATAGACTTTTAAAAACCGGAGAAATGTGCTTTCCTCGCGCGCGGCCCGGCGCGGTTCGGCGAGCGACTGCTGCACGAGGGCAACAGTCCGATCGGCAGGGTTCGTGTATCCCAATGTATACTGAATCAATTCAGACGCCGCGGTGCGATGGTGCGGCAGAACCAAACTGAAGTTCAAAAACGGCTCCGAATTCGACACCACAATAATGCGTCCGCGATCCATGCGGATCTCCCGGATGAGCACCTCCCCGCGTCCCGTCTGAAGCAACGTTACCGTGGAATGCGCGCCATGATCATAATAGAACACCGGCGACTCCATGAGCGAACGCAGTGGGAACCGGCGTACTCCGCTGGGGAAGGCGGAGGATGACCAATAGAGATCCTCCCGGTCAAGGCCTTCGGGGCGGACAATGGAGCGTTTTCCCAGAGGGATGAGGCCTCCTGACGGATAACGCTCGCGCCGCATTCTACGCAGCTCCAGCTCCGCTTCAACATAGTCAACGTGGGCAGGACTGGCGGAAACATCCGACCGAAGCCGCGCCCAAAAAGCAGCAGAAGCGTCAGTATCTCTGAGAAAATACAGGATCGTCAAATATTGTTTAGCGCCTTTGTCTTTGGAGTCGCCCAACTTCCCCTGTCCGGAGTCTGACCCTTCATCAGAATCGTCGTCCGCCGGTTCATTCTGTGCGTACACGGCTGTAGGACGCCGGCCCATGACGTTCGTTTTGTCATCCGCCTTGCCCGTGTCGTAATCCATCCCTGACAGCATGGCCTCAATGCGCCGAAAGTAAATCTCGTCTGATGATTCCGATCTCTGGAAATGAACCACGACGTCCGCTTTTTCACGGAGATGCCGCGTCATGTATGCGGTCTTCTCGATCTTTCCTGCTTTGGCCTCAAGGAGACTCACGAAGGCATCAATCCCATTGATGCTCTTGTTGCCGATGGTGCCGTAGGATTCCTCCACAAGAGGAGCGCATGACGCGCCAAAGGCAGCCCCCGTGACCAGCATCCCTGCACAGATACGGCGCGCTTTTTCTGGAATCAGGGGCCTCATGGGCGTCGCAACTCTGGAAATGCTAATCGAAGCGACCGTAAGAGATCCGCGGGAGGCTCAATTTCCGCGTACACCGCCCCCTCATAGATCCGCGCAATTCCCGCAAAGATTTTCTTCACCTCCTCATCATTGGGTCCGGATAAATGGAAGGCGCGGATCAGATCCCGGGCTGTGAGGGCGTCGCTCTGGGGAATCACCCCCTCTTTCTGAAAGTGACTCACGGCGATTCCGTACAGAAACGCTGCTGCCTCCCGATAACGTCCCTCCGCCAATGCAAGGTCAAACTCCTCCCATGGATTGCTCTTTCCCCGGACGATCTCCTCCAGAGGCGCCGCCATGTAGTGAACACGCCCGCCCGCTTCCACAGGCGCCGCATCTCTGCGTCTGCCGACAAAGTAGCGAAAAAGAGAATAAATCACAAAGCCTGCGGCAAGGGCCAGCGCCAGTATCAGTACGGTACGTACCAGCTGCGCGGAGATTCCAACCGACGGAAGCGCAAACCCGGGCCCCTGACGAGACTGGCCCGGGAGCTTGATGTCGGATGGATCATAATGGCGATAGTCGTCTTTTGGTTTATTGTACCACGGCATTTGCGAGAGGCTTTCTGGAACCGGATCCGGGGCTGCGCTGATGCTCTCCGCGGGAAAACACATAGAGCAGGCAAAGACTAACGCTCCAACTCCGCGCGCAAAGAACAATGACAGCGTCCCTCTCATGCGCCCTCATCCGTTTCACGCACGCCGTTCAGGAGCATGAGCTCCGTGTCCCATCCCTCACTCCGGGACCGGGTGTCGATGTAGAACAGAAAGCGCGCAATAGATTGGAATACAAAGTAACATAGAACAAGCAAGTGAAAGAGCGGGGACATCAGTGAAACGCCGGCTTTGAGCATCCAGTGCGTTCCAGCCAGGCCCGTCACATCCAACAAAAATCCAAACGTCATAGTGCCCACCGCCAAAAACGCGGCCATGAATACAAGGTCCAGAAAAATGAAGACCGGAACCCGCTCCACCGCAAACGATGCAAGGCGACGAGACGCATCCCGGAAACGCAGCTGCTCAAGCAGTATCACCTCGTCTAGGAACGCGTTCCGCACCACTCCAATCCAAAGAGGAATCACAAACGGAGCAAGGACCGTGACTTGAACCAAACCCACAAACCGCGCCACAACAAACGGAAAGAGAGATTTCCATGAAGCTTGGATCAGAGACTTGAAAGCGGGTCGTTCGTCGAACATGAGCCGGCCGCTGATGAGCACCACCGGCAGTGCCACCAGGATACGCTCCATTAAGAGCAATAGAAACATCGCTGACTGCTGCTTGAAGGTGCTTCCGTCCGGGGTCCGCACAAGCCGGATCACAAGAACATTGAATGCCAAAACAAGGAGACAAGCCGGCGCCACGTAACGCAGATAGACTTTCACGTTATTTGCGGAGAACAACACCGCCAGATCGAAGATTTCGTCCAGCCTGCGCTTCCTGAGAACACATTGAACGTTACGTATGTCCACTGACCTGCCGACCGCCCAAAAGCACAAAATAACAGAACATCAGAACCGTGCAGACCGCGCCCACACCCACCTTCCATGCGATGGGAAGAGAGGACGGAGCAATCGAAGCCTCGATCCCCGCAGCAAGGAATGTCAGGAGAGCCCCGGCGGCAAACACAGGGATGGCGGCGCGCGCTTCCTCACGGAGCGCCCGCAGGCGCGTGCGGCCCGCAGGAGTAACAAATGCCAAGCCTATGCGCATCCCGGCCCCCGCCGCAATCCCAATGGCGGTCAGTTCAAACGGGGCATGCCCCGGGATCCAGGACAAGATCATGTTCCTGGCCGGCGAACTCAAAAGATACCCCAGCACAGCGCCCAGATTGACCGCATTGAAAACCGTGAAGAAGAGAGAGCCCACCCCGCCGAGAATTCCAATACCAAACGTCAGAAGATCGATTCCAACGTTATTCGCCACATAGAACCCGGTAGACCCGACAACGCCGCCAAGCGTTGGGTTTTCGTCTCTGTTTGAATGCATGTCCTCGTACTGCTCAAGCACAGCATCGCCCAGCACAGCGCGCGCAAAATCCTTGGACTTGTAGGCCAGCACACCGCACATGAAAAACGGAACAAAGAACGCGACCGTGCAGATTCGGACATACTTGTCACGGAACACTGCCTGTGGCATCGTCTCAAGGAAGAAGCGGACAACGTCAACTGTGCGCTTTTTCTTTCCTGAATAGAGGTGGTTGTGACTGCGCGAAACGAGATCTTCCAGATGCGTTTGAATGCCGACGGGAAGCCGGAGCGCCCCTGCAAGGCTCAGGTCTGTGCAGACGGAACGATATAGCCGGGCAAAGCGGAGCATATCCTCCACAGACGTGACCTTGTCCCGACGCTCGGTCATCCGGCCCAGAAGCTGTTCCAGCGCCTCCCAGTCCGCAGAACGCTTTTTCACAAACCCAGCCGGTGTCATCTGCCGCCCGCCATCGCCATTGACGCGCGCGCCTTATCCGGAAGTCGGAACAGGTACGAGTGGACCGCCATAAGCAGTTCCTCGGCGTTGCAATCGAGCGATTCCGCTCTGAAGTAATGACGGATGCGGCTTTCCACGCGCCCGGCCATTTCCTGGCGCCGCGCCGGCGACAACCGTGAGCGCGACTGGACAAAATCACTGATCGACTGCACAAGCGTGGGAGAAGGGAGAAGCCGCATCTGGAGGCGTTCCGCGATCCAATCGATGCGCGGATCTAACACAGGCTCCGGGAGTTCCAGACGCTGGTCGCCCTCTCTGACAACAAGCGTCCCCGCCGCCAAGTCGCCTAAGCGCCTGAAACCCGGACCACTTAGGAGCGCAACAAAACCGGTTCCGTACGACGGCAAAAAAAAGAGCCATCCCACAAACACAAACGGAAACATGTCCGCCACGCGAAGGAGATTTCGAATCATTACTTGGATAACGTCAAGCGACGTTCCATCCTCAGAGACAACGCGGAGGCCCAGAAGCATTTTGCCGGGGGTCCGGCCGCGGTTCAGCCACTCAAAGACAAAGAAATAGAACCAATAGATAAGGAAGAACATGATAAAAAGGATAAAGACCGCCACACCCGATGCGTCTTTCCCCACGAAAATGGCTGTGATGGAGAGAATTCCAAAGAGAACCAGACTCATGGCAATAAGCGCAAGAATGGCCAGATGATCCACGAGCACTGCCAGAAAGCGCGCCGCTGGGCCCGCTGTCCGGAACCGGAACACGACGTATTCCGGCACAGACACTTCATAGACCGTATCGAGCACTATTCACACCGCGTAGCCGAACTTTTTCAGAAGAGCGTCACAGACCGGCCCGGGCACATGCTCGCGCGGCGCTTTGCCGTAACGTGCCACCTCTTTGATGATGGTGCTCGAGAGAAATGAATACTCTTTGCTGGCCAACAAAAACACCGTCTCCACCGACGGGTTCAGGTCCCGGTTGATCTGGTAGACTGCATATTCGTAATCAAAATCCGTAACGGCGCGGAGGCCCCTCACAATGGTTGAGGCATTCTCTTTTTTAGCGAAATCCACGAGCAGGCCTTGAAAGGTGGATACCTCAACGTTAGCCTTGCCTTTCAGGACCTCGCGCAGAATCTCCGTGCGCTCCTCGATTGTGAACAAACCCGTCTTGGATTTGGATGAGTTTGCGGCCACCGCAACAATCAGCCGGTCAAACAAGAGCCGCGCCCGCTCTACGATGTCGAAGTGGCCGTTGGTAAAGGGATCAAAGGATCCGGGATAGATGGCGGTTCTCAAGTGGTTCTCCTGTTCCTGCTACGCTTTGCGCAGTCCCTGTGCGCGCTGTGCAAGTGTATGTTTGAGGGCTTCCTCATCTTTAGGGAAGATCTTGATCAAGAATATCCAGATCACGCCGCAGAAGATCCACATACTTATGGCAATGTTGTAGGCAAGCACCCGGCCAAAGAGCACGGACAGCACGCTCCCAATCACAAAAGGCCCAAGACCCTTGCCCAGGTCGTCCGTCAGGTTGAAGATGGAAAATATTGTGCCGCGGTTTTCCGGTACGTTCACGTCCATGAGCACAGCCTTCACGTTCCCCCCCGTCACCGTCACAATTCCGCCGCCTACAAAGCCAATCAAAATGGGCGTGAGCAGTTCCTTGAAGTCCGTGATATGGAGGCCGCCCAGGAGGTGGAGCGCGGTTTCCCAGACCGTAACATCAGCGGTTTTCCAATTCACGATAAAGAAAATTGGAATCATGCCGCCGAGCGTGGTAACGGCGCAGAGAGCGGGTAGATAACGTGGATTTTTGTTGTAGAGTTTGTTTCCAATGAGTCCGCCAAAGAATCCGCCGAGGATGGCCCCTCCGCCAAATATCGTGACGAGCAGTGTGGCGTCCGGAACGGAGTATCCTTTGTTGGAATGGTAAAAGTCCACCATGAACGTGAAGAAGAAGCCCCAGGGCACGGTACCCGGAATTCCCTGCAGAAAGACCAGAACGTTGGTTTTATTGGAGAAGATCTTTTTGAAGTCAGAGAGGCTGATCCGCTCCTCGTATTCCGCGCCGGCGGCCAAGGCGCTCTGGAGTTCGCCTTCACCCGAACCGCGTGCCGGCTCTTTTCCCACAAAGAGAAAAATAAAGGCAAAGAGAAGGTTGGGGATGGCAACCGCCATAAACGGATAACGCCATCCCATTTCAGGATTGGGTCCGGCAAATCCCGCAAAGAGCTGTCCACCCGCGATTCCAAATCCCATCGCAAGACCCACCCAGGCTACGGCGCTGGGACGACTTTTGGCGCTGAACAAGTCACCCAAGAGTGAATAGGTCAAAGGAAGAACCGCGCCAATGCCGATGCCCGTGAGAGCCCGCATGGCAATGAACTCGCCTTCTGTGCGCACAAGGCCCGTCAGAAAGCAGGGAATTTCGCCTACGATGATGGTTGCAAAGAGGAGGAGCTTCCGAGGAAATTTGTCTGTCAGATATCCTACAAAAAGCGCAACGCCCCCGCCCAAGAGCCAGAACCAAAGCGACGCATGACCCGCGATCTTATCGCAGTAAGAATTGAACGCCGCCGTCACCACCTCGTCGATCTTTTCCTGTGTTCTTCCGGCGGCCGCATAACGTGCAGCGTCATCCTGGGACCACGAGGCGCTCGCGGCCGTGATCATAGCTTTCACATAGGCGCCGTGATCCTTTTCAATTCCGGGCTTTTCTGCCGTGACCGATTTCTTCAAATCCGCCAGTCGCTTCTCGAAGTCATTGATCGAGGCGCGATGTTTTTCGCGCTCCGCTACAAGGCCTTTGTATGTGGTGTCGGAAGCGGCAAGCTTTGCTTCCACTTCCGTTTTTTTGATCACCAGATCTTCCCCGATCGCGGACAGGTTGGGGGCTGTCAGATTCTGGTCCATGAACAGGAAGACGGTCATAACCACCAAGAGGATGAAGGTGGCTTTTTCTCTGCCGGAACGGGCGTCGAGTTCTGAAAGACCGATTTTTGCAAAGGCGCTCATATGTGGCCGCAATGGGGCGATGGACCAACCCGGAGGCAAGCACAAACCCAGCGAAAAAGGAGTTGTTGGAACACCTGCTGTAGAATAACTTTGTGCGGTGCAGTATCCGGTTGAAAAAGCGCCCCCTCCCCCCGAATGGATGAAGGTCCGGCTCAAGTTCGCCACGGAAACCGGCGTGGCAGATCACCAGGCCCAGCACGTCAAAGCCACGCTTGCGGACCAGAAATTGGTCACCGTCTGCCAAGAGGCCTCCTGCCCCAATCTGGGGCACTGCTGGGGCCAGGGCACCGCCACCTTCATGATCATGGGGGAGCGATGCACACGGCGCTGCGGTTTCTGTAATATTCAGACGGCGCGACCGCAGCCCTTGGACCCGGAGGAACCCCGTCGCCTTGTGGAAGCGGCGCGGTCTATGAATCTGCGGCATGTAGTGGTAACTTCGGTGGATCGGGACGACTTGAAGGACTGCGGTTCCACTCACTTTGCAGAGGCCATTCACGCCCTCCGGACCGAGCTTCCCAAACTCCAGGTGGAAGTGCTCATTCCGGACTTCAAGGCGCGTGTGGAAAACTTGGAGCGGATCTGGGCTGCCAAACCTCATATCATCAACCACAACGTGGAAACCGTCCCGTCGCTTTACAAGGCGATCTGTCCCCAGTCCAATTACGAGCACTCCCTCACCGTTCTCCGACTGTCCCGTGAGAAGGGATTTTTGACCAAAAGCGGAATCATTCTGGGGCTCGGTGAAACGACGCAGGAAGTGGAAAACGTCATCCGCGACCTGCACGAGAACGGTGTTGTGATGCTCACCATCGGCCAGTACCTGCAACCCACGCCGGCCCATGCTCCTTTGGCCAGATATGCCGATCCTCGGGAGTTTGAGAGCCTGAAGGCCTTTGCCTATGGCCTAGGGTTCAGACACGTTGAGGCGGGCCCTCTAGTCCGATCGTCGTATCACGCCGGCAACTCTGCCGATTTAGTTAAAAATTCCGCAGGCTGATCGGGCCAAAGGTGAACGATTCCGCAGTCCCGGTCGTCTGTACATTGGATAAGCTCCCCGACCTTGGAAAAAAGCTTGAACGCGCGGGTCAGTCTGCCGTCCTTCATTCTGAGGATTCTTTGGGGATCGCGGGAAGCCGCGGGGCGGGTTTTGTTGGTATGAAAAGGCACTTGAATATCGTCCTTCTGGCAGTTCTGGCAGCGATCGCTGTATCCTCCTGCAAGAAAGAAGACAATACGGATGTGTGGACCACGGCCCTCTTGGGCGGCGGCGCTTTTACGGACCAGAACAACGGGACAGTCAAGGATTCCACCGGCCTGACATGGGCCAAATGTTCTGTGGGCCAGGTCTGGAGCGCTACCCTCAATAACTGCACAGGCACCGGAGCATCCACCACCTACGGAGCCAAGTCGTACTCATACTGCCCCAAAGAGCTGGAAGGTGTAGCCACATGTACCGGCACTTCCCTTGAAGCCATTGACCCCAGCGAAGTCTTCAAGGCATGCAATACTCTGAGTCTCGCAGGAACAGGCTGGCGCGTCCCCACCATTTATGAACTGGGCGCCTATGCCGCCCTCATGAAGCGGGACAGCTTCATCAAAGTATTCCCGCAGACCCCGGATGACAAACCCTTCTGGTCCGGCACGCAGAACTCAGCAGAATCCACAGGCAAAGAAGCCAAAGTCGTCTACTTTGCGGACAGCACCTTTGGAACACTGGACGTATTCAACAAGTACAACGGCATTGGTTACGTCAGGTGCGTGCGGTGAAAGCGGACCCCCGCGCAGCAGCACTCATTATCGCAGCAAAACTCCACAGCGGGCTCTCCGCCATTTCAGAAGAGGACGGCCGCCTGTCTCATCAAACAGCGCGCGACCTCATCATAAACGCCATCCGCCTGCTCCCAGATATTCAAGTGACTGAAAGCGACGGGACGGCCTACATCAGCTTCGCGGGCCTCGCAGGCAGCGCTCCTGTTCCCCTTCAAGATGCCGTAGACTCACTCGTGACGGTCTGGAACGAATATGAGGAGCGCGCGGAAGTCGGCATCCTGTAATTGGTCATAGTACCACATCCCCTGGTTCCTTTTCATGAAAAAATTCTTTGTCTTCGTTCTCGTGGGTCTTGCCTCTATGGCAGCGCTTTTGACGTTGGCTGCGCTCTTCTCCGCGCGCCGCGACATCCCCAAAGGTGAGCCGGGTCCGGAAGCACGCCAGCTGGCTCTGAAGATCGAGTCGGCCGTGGGCGTGGAAGAGTGGCGCTCCACTGGAACCATTTCCTTTTCTGTACAGCCGGCGGACCGTTCCTACTTCTGGGACCGTACGCACCGGCTTGTGGAGGCCGTTGTCACGAAGGACTCCCGCAGAGTGAGAATTCTGTGGCGGCTGGATGAGACCATGCGGCCTGTGCGCACCGTGGCTTTTTGGGCGGACCAGACCCCGCTTGACCCGGCCCAGGTCCGCGAAATCAACGCGGCCTTTGTGGGCGTTATGGTGGTGGACCTATCTCTCATCTTCCCGTGGAGCGACTTGTCCGGTCCCGGCCACAGCTTGGAAAAGATCGGGGAACAGGCCCTGCTTGTGCGGCGCGCGGGGGGCAGCGAAACAGTGCTCATCATCACGGACAAGTCGGGCCTGCCGGTTCACTGGAAGACGTGGAGGAAAGGAATCCTCGTGCAGGGAGTGGAAACGATCTTTGAATCGTGGAGCGGCCCGCCCGGACCACGCATTGCCCGCATCCGCCGCGAGACGTCAGACGACGTGGAAATCCGCGACCTGCAGGTAGAGCGTACGGCCCCGGACCCCTTGGAGCGATTCAAACCCGTCCTCTAGCCGCGGCATGCAGGCCTTTTTTCATTGCCGCCTGACGTGATCGTGCCGAAACAGTACACACCATGCTGGAAATCATCGTCTGGGTGATTCTTTTTTCCATCTTCGCCGGAATCGTATTAGTCCTGAACTATTGGGCCAATCTCTTTCGTTCACAGGAGCAGTACACCCGCGACGAGCTCCTGGACTTTGTCCGGATAATCATGGACCAGATCCAGCGCTTAACCACGCAGCACGGCAACCCTGCCCTGAACTTTGGCAGCCTTGCCTGCGGGATCGGCGCAGCATGGCTCCTCACGCTTTTTGGCGGCCTTGTCTCTCCGGCGGCCCCCCCGCACCCGGATCATGCGAGCGCTCAAATTCCCAACTATTTCTTTCAGTCGGCGCTCTTTTTGATGATCCTGCATGTTGTCTGGCCGTCGCTGAAAGACATGGCCGTGGGCCGCGGCGGACCGGACAGCCTCCTTTTCCGGATCGTGGACACTGAGGTTCCGTTCTTTTTTGGGCTGTCGGTGGGCTTGGCTTCTATTAACATTGCTGTGTGGGGCGTTTTCCACGAAATGAACTTTCTCTTCTCCCTGGTCAATGCACTGGTCTGCCTGGGATACGCGTTTTTCCGGCTCACAGGTTTGAGCGAGGAACGGCCCTGATCTGCCGATAGGTAGGATATGGCTCAAAGACCGCGTATAGCTGCGCCCCTGTCCCTGAAGAAAATCGCACTTCTGACCGCAATCCTTGTCCCGTGCGTCCTTCTGGGAGGCACAGAGAGGGATTCCACACTGGGTCCTGATAACAGCGAAGATTATTTCTCATCGGAGCCCGGACGCCTTCCCGAGCGCGCAAAAGAGCCGACATCGGACCGTCTGCCGGACTTGGCGCAGACCGACCCCAATAAACCGGCGGACAAAAAGTCGGGCGGCACGTCCTCGATGGTCGTAGAGCCGCAGAGCCAGGGCGGAGCGGGTTTTGCCGACAGCCCTTGGAAAGCCACATTCTCCCAGGTCAAGAGCCGCCTGAAGAATCTGGCCACCGCGCAGGCAGCCGAAGAGCGCGTCGAAATCCTGATGGAAGTGCGTAACGTCTACATCCTCGTGCGACGAAACGACGTGCTCTACCGCTACAACTTCTACAAAACGCCGCTGGAAGTGTCCCGTCTTACGAACCACGAAATGACAGCGCAGGAAAAGGACGCCGAAGAGGGCCTCCTTTATCATGTGAAAGTCTCCATGCCCTTCATTGAGACACCCATGGTCAAAAAGCGGCTGGAAACCGCCCATGGCGCCGCGAGCCGCAGCACAGTTGACAAAAAGAGCATGAGCGGCGTGGACATTTGGGAACTGCCCAGCGGCATGATCTTCCAGTGGGGGGAG
>JACPZR010000293.1 GCA_016195395.1 Spirochaetia bacterium | reverse complement strand
GTTCTTGTGGCCGCAGGAACGCTCCTGGCCCGAGGGAGCTTGATTCTTGCCGGCGCCTTCGCGGGGACGTTAGGCGCAGCGGGACTTGCCGGCATGGTATTTCGTCTGCCTGCCTACTCGTTGATCTTTGCTGTCCCGCCCTTTTCTCAGGCGTTTGCTCTTCTGGGTGGATTCCACCTGCGCGCATTCTTCACCGCCAAGGCAGCCGCCATACTTTCGCTGATGGATCCGGCTGTGGAGAGCCGCGGCAACCTCCTCTTGTTTTTGGGAAAGTGGTGGTCGGTGGATCCCGTGTGCGAAGGGATCGGGTTGGGCATTGGCGCGGGTCTCGCGGCGCTCGCCTTTGGTTTGAAGTCGGATCGAACGGGTCGCCTCTTGATTTTCGGATCATTTCTGCCACTTTGGGCGTTGTGTAACGTCCTGCGGATTGTGACGTTGATTGCACTGCGTCTGCCTCCTGGAACAACCGGGCACGGAATCGCCGGCCTTGTCTTATTCGGGAGCATTGTGGTTTTTCCTGCCGCTGCGTTTGCACTGTTGTTCCCCGCTCTTGACCGGGAACAGGCGCGGGAATTGCCGTTTCAGTGCCCGTCTGTGGCCGGGGGCGCTTCCCGTCCCGTGGCGCTCTTTGCGATTTTCTTTGTGTCCGCGGCGTCTCTGTACGGTTTCCACCGCACGCTGTTGGACAGGACGACAGTCCAGAAGGGTGGGGAGGCCACTTTGATCACAAAGCGGGACCTCTTTCCATTAGGAACGGGGCATCACCCGCGAATCTGCTTTGAGGCTGTCGGTTTTGTATTTGTGGGAGAAGAAGACGTTATGCTGGCGCACGGTCAAGCCCGACTGGCCCTTCTGCGTCCACCGAGGGAACCTACTGACGCTGACGGCAGCGTCCGTAGAAACACATACTTGGTATGGTGGTACGCGTGGAAAGGCAGCGTATCGTCGTCGGAATGGGCTTGGCGCCGCGCCGTACTGTCAGGCAAGCATGTCGTTCAGCATAACGTCTTCGCGTCCTCTCGGGAGAGCGCTCTCAAGGCCGCGGAACAGGTCGCCACGGCGGCGCCCTGATCCAGCCGGATGGACCTTACGGGAGCACGGGAAGAGGCACCGGAGTGTGGGCAGCCTTCTGCAGACGCATTTCAATGATCCTTGCGCGTTCGGCGTATGCCCGCTGGCGCACAGAGGGCATGGTCGACAGGTATCTGTAGAGGTCCACTTCAAAGTACAGATGTTTAGCCGCGATCGCTTCGGGATCTTTTCTGAGGACGGAGCTGCGCATGACCATGTGGCGCGTGTTGATAGTATCCGGCGAGATCTCGTCTATGATCCGCATCGTGATGCCGGGGTGGATGCCTCCTCCCACAGATGTGCGGAGGTCGTACTCGCGGCAGCGTGCGATGATTACGGAGCATATTTCGAGCACGCGCTCATCGTCCGGCGAAAGATCCATTGATCCTGAAAGGTCCGACCGTGCTGCCGTAACCTGCACCAGTTCCTTGGCTTCCGGCGCGCCCAATATGGAATTCATATTTTGGAACGCGGTGATGGTCTCCAGATTGATGCCTTTTTCTACGCGCTCGTACGTGGTGGGCCCCAGAAGATCACGGAGCGTGCTGATGAAGTTCCGGAGAGCGTAGGCGGATTCAATCATCGGGGCGATAATGCCGTCGACCTGGATGGCGCCCAACTCGCGGATATCGTTTCTTGCTTCCGGGCCCCCGATCTTTACGTAGATGGGGACAATGTCGCGGC
>JACPZR010000285.1 GCA_016195395.1 Spirochaetia bacterium | reverse complement strand
GGTAACCCCGCATTGTCATACCGTGTACTACAAGCACGGTCCCGCGCGTTTTCCCTTTGGGGCGGTACACGTCAGCGGGCCATGGCTTTCTCCCGCCCAATGAAATTTCCTGTACCGTTGAATCAAAGAATTTGCCCAGTTGGGATTGGGCCAGAAATTCAAACGCTCGAAGAAGGCCGCGCATGCGCAACCGACAGGTAGGCGGAGCCGGACGGCAAGAGAAATATGTTTGGGCGCCGCTCAGCCGGCCTTTGTTACGGCCGTGTGACGCATCCGTTCGATCCAGTCCATTTCGATGGTGTCCACGCCGTGCTGGAGCATGTGCACTTCCTCTGGAGTGAGAGACACAAAGAGATTCAACCCCTCCGTCAGAAGCGCCGATCCAAGGCGGATTCCCGCCAGTTCCGGTTCTGAGTAGAGGTCTTTCTTTTTTTCCATTACATCAATGGAGTGGCGCAGAATTTCAACGGTTGTAGTCAAGAGCGACGTGTTGGCGAGCGCCTCAAAGAGCTTGTTGGTATCCCTGCGGAAGGACTGCACATCTTTGTCCGGAATGCTTGCGATCATCCGCGCAAAGACCGTGTCGTCCGCAAGATCACGGCCCGTCAGATTGTGTTTCACCGCGTACTTCACCATCGTAGTTTCCAGACGCCGGATTTCGATGTAGGCTTCCAGCGTGTGAAGTCCACCGGACACAGCGGCGGGAATCAGGGAACCCAGTTTCCATATCCCGGAAGCCATGGTGCCAACAAGGGGAAGAAGCTTTCGGGGCGACTTAAGCACCGTGCCTAAATTCTCAAAAGCGCTCTCCAACTGTGTGCGGACAGCGGGCTCAGGGTAAAGGCGTTCCAGGAAAAACCCTCTGATTTCAAGAACCTTATGGTCCGGGAAGTTCGCGAGCTTCTCAAAGCGACGCACATTCTTGATTGTATAACGTTCTTCCAGGTGATTCCGATACGCGGAAATAACGTTGTCTCTGGTTTCGCGGTCGATGGTTGCCTTGTCTGATTTCATTTCAATTTGAGAAGCCGTGCGGCGTTATCGTAATACAATTTTTTCAGAACCGACGGAGGAAGCCCCACACCCGAAATCGTCCAGAGACCCTTGCGGGGTTTGTACGGCGGGAAATAGTCGAAATATTCATCCGTTGTTTCAAGAAATCTCCAATAGATACGCGCTTTTTCCAGGTCCGGCGGGCCGTCAATGCCGTAGAGAATGCGGTCCTGATAACGCAGAAGAAATTCACGCGCGGCGCGGGGCTGCCGGCCCAGCTCGTCGATCCGCTGGGCAATGTCAAAATACACGTTAGGGCAGTGGTCCAGAAGCGCACCGGCTTTCTTCAGATCGTGCGCCAGCTCGCCAAAGTGGAGGGAAACAAAGATAACGTCCGGACGGCGCTTGAACATGGATTCCCGTTCCGCCAGAAGGTC
>JACPZR010000284.1 GCA_016195395.1 Spirochaetia bacterium | reverse complement strand
GGTGCGGCCCCGAAATACTTGCTCGTGGGCGGCGGTTTGGGCGCCGCTCGCGAGGAAACATACTTTCAGGATCTCAAAGGCTATCAGGGACAAGCCAACGACCTCCTCGACGGCGCTCATATCATCCCCACCAGTACCGCCCAGTCCCATACCTCCCTCTCGCCGGAGCTGGAGGGTGAGGCGGGAGTGGGCCGTGCGTACGCCTCGGCAAACATTCGGGACACACGGTTTCATCGGGAATACGAAAATGACAACTTCGACCGGAATCCCAACGGGGCCGACTTCATCCGTCAGGCACGCGGACTTTCTACACCGATTTCTGTTTCAGAAGAGGCTCTGCGCCTGGGCTATGAGGCGTTGGAGACACACGGAATACGGCTCGGGCCATCGGCCGGGTACACATGGATGCAAACAGCGCAGAAGAGCCACAATTCCGGGAACAACTACTTTGCCACCGGGGTAACCATTCGTTCGGTGTTTCAGTTTAAGCTGTCGGAAGACTACCGTCTGCGCGGAGGCACTGCGGGACTCCGCGGTCAGGTGGCGCTCCCCGGAGACATCACAGCCGGCGCCGATTATAACCGCGCGTTTGTCAGGGGAGACTACGAATTTGCCCAGCGCGGAGGCGCCTTCTTTAACGTGGGGACTGCCAACGTCAGCTCAGACAGCATGCGGTTTGTGCTGCACGGTCCCGTCTCCGAATTGCGGCTCAACCTGCTTGTCCCGGTGGGAAGCCACTGGTATTTGAAGCCGGAATACACAGACGCGTTTACGCGCATCAAAGCCGATGTCATCGCTTGGGAGTCATCTGTCATGAACTCATCCCTTGGAATTCAGGAGAATCAACCCTCGCTTCCAAACGATGTGTTTTTGCGCTCAACGTCTTTCCTGGCCCGCGGGCATGATCACTTTAGATCGGTGACTGTGGCAATGGTCCGCCGGATTGAACTGTCCAGATAACGTCAGTCACCATAGACGATCGTACAGACTTTCCGGTAGAAAATGAAAGTGGATTCCACCCGGTAATCGACTGCTTTGATCACGCGTACACCGCCCGCTGCGGCGGCCATACGGACGCCGGCGTCCCCGGAAGCAAACAACCCCAGAACGCTCACGGCGCAGGCCTCGCCAAATTTGCTTCCCAGATCCGTGGGGGCTGCAATCGACCGGTTGGCGGTCACATTCGTGGAGAAGAGCCCGCCTGGCGGCTCATACGATGTAATGCAGGAAGCGCAGAGCGCGGCCAAAAGGAGGACGGGAACGGCTAATCGGACGATCTTCTTCATGATTGCGCGCCAAGCTGTAAGCCGCGGCCCTGCGCGCAAGTCTATTGCGGGTGGGAAGTGAGACCACAGACGCACAGAGATACGTGGGCACGCTACAAGTCGTAATGGGCGGCGCCCACACCCACAAGTTCCGCCACAGGACGGCAGTCGGGAGAATGAAGCGAGCCGGTCCGATTGGCCGCTACCACCGCGCAACCGCCGCCGCAGCTGAGTCCCACCGCGCAGTCACGACACTCGGGAATTCCGAGGATATCCCGCCGGGCCCATTCATG
>JACPZR010000283.1 GCA_016195395.1 Spirochaetia bacterium | reverse complement strand
TTACCTTTACGGTTCATCCCGGCGTAGTGCAGATTCCAGAGGAGGTCCCCAACAGATTCAAAGAAGAGATGATGGCGGCCGTAAAGGCAAAGACGTTCAAAATGCCGGAAACCTTTCTTTCCGGTCTTGAATGCATGAATAACGATACGTTCCGGGAGCAGTTTGGCAATCAAGTTCTGTCTACGGACGAAAGCCTGAACGTTGAGACGATTTCATTCTTGTTCACGGACATCAAAGGATCCACCCGGATGTACTCTGATCTTGGGGACACACGCTCTTACGAAATCGTGCGGGATCACTTCAAGATTCTCTTTGCCAAGATCGTGGAAAACGGCGGGGTTGTGGTGAAGACAATCGGCGATGCTGTGATGGGATCATTTCTGACGCCGGATAAAGCGTTGATTGCCGCGGTCCAAGCACACGAAGAATTCAAGAAGCGCCAATGGAACGATGTGGGCTTTCTTCAGATCAAGATGGGCATTCACTCAGGTAACGCCATCGTTGTAAACATGAACAACGCTCTGGACTACTTTGGCAATACGGTCAATACCGCAGCACGCATCCAATCTGCGGTGGAAGACCACAGCATTCGTTTTTCCAGCCGTGTGTTTGCGGACCCGGCGGCCATGCAGTTCTTAAAATCCCGGAAAGCGACGGTCCGTCGCCGTGTCGAAAGCTTCAAGGGAATTCCGGAGCCGGTGGAAACCTACACGTTCGTCCCGTGAGCGGATGCTCGGCACTCGGGTGCTTCAGCCCTGCCGCAGCGCCTTGGCCACAATGCCGTCAGCAATTGCGTGGTTGAGCCACAGCGGCGCAAATCGCACCAGGAAGTTGGTCAGTTTTGCGCGCCCGCCGGGGATGATCAGAAATTGCTCCCTCTCAAGGCCCTGAAGAATCGCCGCCACGGCTGCTTCAACAGTCAACGTTCCCGCAAAGGCTTTTAGGGCACCTACGACCTTTGGTCGCGTCTGTCTTTCAGTCACGACCATGGGTGTTTCCACTTCCGGCGGGCAGATCACGGATACTCCCAGCCCTTTTGGTTTCCATTCCATGCGGAGTACCTGCGCAAGACCCACTACACCAAACTTCGACGCCGAGTAGGCAGGATATCCATAGCTTCCGACAATGCCCGCCAGCGAAGCAACAAGGGCCAGCCGTCCGCCGGGTTTCAAAACCTCACCCGCGGCGCGCGCAACATTTTTGGATCCGTACAGGTTTACCCGGATCACGCGGTCCCACTCATCGTGCTTGAGACGCATTGTCTCAACGGCGCTGACAATTCCGGCGCTGTTAAACACAACGTCCGGGGAACCAAAATCCTTCGCGGCCTTGAGAAATGCCTTGATGACCTTGTCCTGGTCCGTAACGTCGAGCTTGTAGTCGCGCACGCTGGTCTTGTCCGCGGGACGCACAGAACGCAGGGCCTTGAGAGCCGCATCGGACACTTTGAGATCGAAGACTACCAGTCGCGCGCCGCCGGCGAGGAGCCGCTTCCCTGTTTCAAGCCCTATGCCGCTGCCGCCACCCGTGATGTAGACCGTCTTGCCGTTGAAATCC
>JACPZR010000282.1 GCA_016195395.1 Spirochaetia bacterium | reverse complement strand
TTACGAGCGAGCTGCGAAAGAAGGTGAAGTCAGCCGGGTTGTGGACGCCGCACTTACCGAAAGAGGAAGGGGGCCTTGGACTGGATCCTGTCGGCATGGCAGTGATCTTTGCTGAGCTCGGCCGGTCGCCCATCGCGCCCTTCTTGTTCAATGCGGATGCGCCGGATGAAGGGAACATGCACCTGCTCCATGTCGCCGCAAATGATGATCAAAAGAAACGCTTCCTACATAAGCTGTGCGCGGGGGAGACTCGCTCGGGCTTTGCCATGACTGAACCGCCTCCGGGGGCGGGCGCGGACCCTGCTGCGCTTCTCACTAACGCGGAACGCAAAGACGGCAAATTCATTTTGAACGGTAAGAAGTGGTTCTGCACTGGCGCCAACGGTGCCGCGTTCCTGATCGTAATGGCCAAGGTGGACGGGAGTTTCCGTCGCTCCACAATGTTTCTTATGCCGACTGACGATAAAGGTTATACAATGGTGCGCGAGGTGGGCGTTATGGGATCGCACGGTCCGGGCGGCCACTGCGAGCTTCGCTTTGAAAATGTTGAGATTCCACCGGAAAACGTGCTCGGTAAAGTAGGCGAGGGGTTCCGTCTTTCTCAGGTGCGACTGGGGCCGGCCCGGCTGACGCACTGCATGCGCTGGATCGGCCTCGCGCGTCGTTCCATGGAGATCGCCCGATCGTATGCAAAAGAGCGCGAGCTGTTTGGTTCCAAGCTGGCGGAACATGAGGGGATCCAGTGGATGTTTGCGGACACCGCCGTCGAAATCGAGATGGGGTATCTGCTTACACTGAAATGCGCGTGGCTTCTGAAAGAGAACAAAGATATCCGTCACTTGACGTCGATGGCAAAGCTGCACGTCAGTGAGACGTTATGCCGCGCCATAGACCGGGCCATGCAGATCTGCGGTTCGGCCGGATACAGTCGCGATCTGCCGTTGGAGCTCTTCTACCGCGATGCCCGGGCAGCGCGCTACGCAGACGGCCCCAGTGAAGTGCACCGCATGGTGATAGGGCGGCAGGTTGTCAGCGGGAAAACGGAATTCTAGGGATGCAGAGCTTTGAACACTGGTCGCCGCTGCACTTTTTGATGCTCGGCCTGACGGCTTTCATTGCCGCGGGGAGCGCCTGGCTCGCGCGCCGCAGGGACGGCGTCTTTGCGGGTCCCATCGCCAAGGGGATGTCGCTGGTGCTTCTGGTGAATGCGTTCGTGTACGCGGGGTACCGCATCGTCAACGGCTATTGGGATGTTCGATACGACCTGCCGATGCAGTTCTGCAACTGGTCGCTCATTGTCACAGTATGGGCTCTGCTCACCCGGTCGCAGCTGATGGCGGAGCTCTCCTACTTCTGGGTGATGGCCGGCTCTCTCCAGGGTGTCATCACGCCGGACCTGCAGGTGTCGTTTCCTCACCCGTATTTCTTTATTTTCTTTATTAATCACTCAGGGCTCGTCATCGCTTCCCTGTTTGTGATTCTGGGGCTTAAAATAATCCCAATGCGGGGCGCTCCGGTCCGGGCGTTTCTGTATTCACAGGTGTACTTCGGCACCGCGCTCGCATTGGATTTTCTGCTCAATACAAACTACGGTTATATGCGGGCCAAGCCGGAGGCGGCATCCTTGCTCGATTATCTGGGTCCGTGGCCGTGGTATCTTCTGGGGCTGGAGGGTGTGGCGGTGGTGCTGGTGGCCGTGCTCTATCTCCCGTTCTGGTTGATCAACCATTCGCGGGATGCAGCAGAAAAAACCAGCCGAGATCATGTGACCTCGGCCGGTTGATTCAATGAATCTGTAACGTTATACTCGTTACTTGTCTTCTGTGGCTTCGCCGGAGATCAGGATGTGTACTTCATCGCTGACGATTACTCCGCCGCCGTCCATGGGTTTGTTCCAGCTTACGCCGAAATCTTTGCGGTTCACTTTGCCAGTGGCTTCAAAGCCGTGGCGTGTGAGGCCGTA
>JACPZR010000289.1 GCA_016195395.1 Spirochaetia bacterium | reverse complement strand
CAGGTGGTCGTTTCGACGGCCGAGAACGGCACCCCCGTACATCTTTCCCAGGTGGCCACCGTTGAGGACGGCTACAAGGAACGGCGCGGAGCATCTTTCCATAACGGCGCGGAGGCCGTCATCGTCGGCCTGAAGAAAGAGCCGTCTAAAAACACGATTGAAACCGCGGCAAACATCCGTGCAGCTCTCGGTGACGTCAACCGCCGGTTCGAAAAGCAGATCAGACTCGAACTCATCCAGGACCGCTCCACCTACATATCGGATGCGATCGATTCGGTCAAGTTGGACGCCTTCCAGGGAGGGTTCCTCGCGTTTCTCGTACTGTTCTTCTTCCTGAAGGACATCCGCTCCGCACTCATCGTCGCCTTGACGATTCCCGTAGCTGTGATCGCTACGTTCATTCCCATGTACGTGCGGGGCATTTCGATCAATCTCATGAGCCTCGGCGGTCTGTCCCTCGGGCTCGGGATGCTCATAGACAACTCTATCGTCGTCCTCGAAGCCATACTCGCGGAACGGGAAGCAAACCCCGACACAACGCCCGTTGATGCGGCGGTCATCGGAACCCGCCGCGTCATGCAGTCCGTCGTCGCCTCGACACTCACCTCCGCCGTGGTCTTTCTACCCATTATCTTTGTCTCGGGAATCGCGGGAGAAGTCTTCCGTGACCTCGCGCTCACCGTTACCTTCTCTTCGTTCGCTTCGTTTTTCGCCTCTCTTTCCCTCATTCCAATGCTTGCCGCCGTCGAGCCGGACCCGGCGAAGCCTGTCGGTCGCGTATTCCTCTTCCTCAACACCAAGGCCTCCCCCGTGTTCAGAAGAACCGAAAGCCTCGTCTCTTACATCCGTAATTCGTACCGAGGTGTTATCGGCTACGCCATCGCGAATCCCGCGCGCGTACTCGTCGTCTCCGCCGCCCTCTCCGCCGCCGGAGGCCTCCTTTTCCTCGTCGTAAAGAAGTCTCTCTTCCCAGCCGTTGATCAGGGAGTCGTTGTTTCCGACATGGATCTCCCCGGCGGGACGCCCCTTGATGGTGCAGCCGAATTCCACACGAGAATCCACTCCTTTCTTGAAAAGAACGCCATGAGCGTTCACGCCGTTACGAACCTCGGCTTCGACGAGGACGACATCGCAAGCCGTGTCAAGGGGGTGCGCAAACCCAACCACGCCGAAAGCACCTACTACATCAATCCCGATAAGACCGATTCCGCTTCCTTCATTGCGGCCCTGCGTACAGGCCTTGCGAAGACATCCAGTGTGGATGCAAATTTCAGGATCAAGGGGGACGCTCTCCAGGAACTTCTCGGGACGGCGACATCCACCATCCTCTTCAACATAGACGGCAGGGACCGCGGAATTCTTCGGGACGCGGCTCATTCGGCGGCCCGCGAAATCGCCTCTGTTTCCCCTGATCTCCAGGTCCGTTCAAGCGCGGTGGCCGAAGATCCGGAAATCCAGGTTCATCTTGACAGGACCCGGATCGCAGCACTGGGACTGACGCCCGAATCTATCGGCGGCGTTGTCCGTACGGCGGTGAACGGCAGCGTCGCAACAGTTTATAGGGAAGGGGATACCGAAATCGACGTGAGGCTGCGCCTCAGTGAAAAGGACCGCCGGAGTCCCGAGGCCCTTCACGGAATCTTCGTCGAGGTCCCCCAGGGCGGCCTGACCGCAGTCGGTCCCATCCTCTCTGTCCGCGAAGGCTACGGCCATCCCACCTTCCTGCGGCAGGATCAGCGCAGCATGGAGCAGCTCCGAATAACGTTCCCGTCCGGCGCGGAAGGCCGGGCCTATAAGACCCTTGAGACGGTGCGCGAAAAACTCGAAAAGGGAATGCTCTCCTCCCTTGCTGAAGAGAACCGGCCCGAAATACGAATCGAAACCGAAAACCAGGAGACTGTCGAGTCGTTGCGGAACCTCGTGTTCGCGTTCGTCATCTCAAGCGTACTCATCTATATGCTTCTGGCAGCTCAGTTCGAGTCGCTCCTCCACCCCGTGACACTCTCGCTCGCCATTCCCATGATGCTGTCCGGCGTGTCTATTTCCCTCCTTTTGACCGGCCATACCCTGAATATCACCTCCGCAACGGGCATGATCCTTTTGACCGGTATCGTCGTGAACAACGCGCTGATTCTCTACGAATACATACAAGAACGGAGGGAGGAACTGGCCCACGAAGATCCCGGCGGAGACGACCTCGCGCGCCTGCCCATGATCATACTTGAAAGCGGCAGGGAACGCATCCGGCCCATCCTCCTCACTTCCATGAGTTCCATTCTTGGCCTTCTGCCCCTTGCGCTCGGGATAGGGCAGGGCGCGGAACTCCAGGCGCCCATGGCCGTCGTCATGATCGGGGGCATGACCGTGTCTTCGGTCCTGACCCTCGTGGCCTTCCCGACCCTGTTCCTCCTTATGGAGACCTGGCGTCTCAAGGGTTTTTCCGCTGTCGTAGATCTGCTCAAGAGGCGCCCCTCATGAACGGCCTCGTCCATACATTCGTACGCCGGCCCGTTACATCTCTTATGATCGTCTGCGGCATCTTCCTTCTCGGATCCGTCTCGTTGTCCAGACTTCCCGTGGGCCTCCTCCCGAACCTCGCAAGCCCCGGCATCACGATCATTACGCGTTATCCAGGTGTGGCCGCCCAAAAGATAGACGAAGTTCTCACCGTCCCCATCGAACGGCAGGTCAGCGATATCGCAGGGATCGAACACATACAGTCTGTGTCGAGCGAAGGAGAATCCCGCATCAACCTCATCTTCTCAAGTATGATCCATCCGACCGCCCCGTGTTCATTGTCTCGTTCTCAAGCGACCGTTACGATCTCAAGCGTCTGCGCGAAATCATCGACCGGACGGTGAAACCGAAATTCGAACAGATCGACGGCGTTTCCGAGGTTTTTGTCGGAGGCGGCTATGAGCGGGAAATCCAGGTCATCATCGATCCGTCGCGGCTCGTCGCGCACGGAATCCCCGCAGGTCCCGTCTCACAGGCCGTCGCTGAGGGAAACGTCTATGTCCCCGGGGGCCGGCCCGCGCAGCACTTCGAGCGCAACATCTACACGAATGCAAAATTCAAGAGTGTCGTACCGCGAACGCGATTCGATCGCAAAGACAAACGGAGAAGAGCGTGTAACCATATACGTCGAGAAGGCCGGCAACGCAAACACCTTGGCCATCACCGAAAAGTGTATTTCGATCGCGGGGGCGCTGCGTCTCGCCGGAGTCCGCCAGCAGGTGTCCTTCAACCAGGGCGAGAAGATCCGGGAGGCCGTCAACCGCGTCACCGAGGCTTGTTTCGTCGGCGGGTTCGTCGTCATGCTCGTCCTCTACGGATTTCTTGGACGTCCGCGCGAGACACTCGTTATCGTCCTCTCTCTTCCCGTGTCCGTATTCGCGACATTCTTTCTCATGTTCCTGTCCGGACTTGAATTGAACGTCATGAGCCTCTCCGGCCTCGCGCTTGGATCCGGCATGCTCATCGACAACTCGATTGTCGTTTCCGAGTCGATCCAAAGTCATCGTGAAAGGCTCGGCGATTCACTGCAGGCCGTTCTTGAAGGCGCTTCGAACGTGTTCGCCGAAGTGATCGCCGCGACCCTCTGTACCCTCGTCGTTTTCATCCCACTCTTATTCACCGAGCCGGAGACGCGACGCCTCTACTCCGGACTCTCCGTCACTGTGGTCTACTCCCTGCTCGTATCCCTGTTTGTGTCACTCACGATAACCCCTTGCTTCCTTTACGCGGTCATGAGAAACGAAAACCCGCCTCCCAGACCCCGGGGGACCATGAGCATGCGCGAGTTCCTCTCGGTCGCGGCCAGCCGGTTCGCATCCGGCGCCCCCCGCCTTTTCGCCCGCGCCTTTTCCGCACTGGCGCACTCGGCTCGTGTCCTTGGACGGGAAGCGTCCGTTGCAAGACTCGTTTCCCGGTACAGAATCGCCGTGCGCCCTGTTTTCCGGCGTCCCTATGTGACGCTTGCCGTCCCGTTGATTCTCCTCACCCTTATGCCTCTTGTCTTCCGTACTCTCAAGAAGGAGTATTTCGATCCTCTGGATTCCGGCGATCTAGAAGCATCTATCGACTTGGAAACAGGCACGGATCTTTCCCGAACCGAAAAGATCGTCACCGACATCGAGGGCTCGATCCGCGGAAGCGGGAATGTAAAGGAAGTGACCGCCAAAATAGAGAAATGGCACGCCTCTCTGAACGTCAAATTATCCGACCAGGGGCGGCGGACGGGGCAGGAGAACGTCATCCGTGACCTCAAGGCGCGCACGGCCCGATTTTCGGAGGCTTTCGTGTACTTCGCCGGTGCGGACGAGTCCTCCGGACGCGAGTTCAACATCGACTTCTACGGCGACGACCTCAAAGTGCTCAAAGGCTTTGCGGGCGATCTCTCTACAAAGCTCCGGACCGGTATCAAGGGCGTCGAACAGGCGGTTCTCAGATTCCGTGAACCGAAAGGCGAAATTCTGATTGAACCGTCGAGGACCGCACTGGCCCGGTCCGGAACGACCACGTCTGAAGTGGGGGCCGCCGTCCGGAATTTTCTATCAGGTGCAGTCATAACGAAGTACTACGACAAGGACCGCGAAGTGGACGTACGCTTCCGGGCTGGACCTGATGTCTACGACACCCCTGACAAGCTGATGTCTCTCGTCGTCCCGCTTACAGGGCGGAGTGTCCCGCTAAGGTCTGTCGCCGAGTTTCGCGAGGACACCGGTGAGACGAAAATCTGGAGGAAAAACAAACGAAAGAGCGTTTCGATCACGCTGCGCCTCGGGGACGCCTCCATGGACAAAGTTGCCGAGGATGTGGAAGCATTCTTCAAGACAGTCGAATTTCCCAAAGATACCGTGTATGGTTTCGGCGAAGAATATGAAAAGCTCAAGACGGGACAGCGCCAGATGCTCGTCTCCATCCTTCTGTCCTTTGTGATCCTTTATATGCTCCTGGCCGCTCTGTTTGAGTCCCTCTCAAAACCGCTCTTGATCCTCTTGCCCGTACCCTTGACCGTTTGCGGAGTGCTGGTCCTTTTCGCCGTACTCCGCATGTCCCTCAACATGGGGACGTATATCGGCATGATCATGCTCGGCGGGATCGCAACAAACAACTCCATCCTTCTCGTCAGCACCGTCTTTCGCCGTACCGCGGACCTGCATGCGACCGGCGAATCTCTCATCCGCCATGTCCTGCGGGCCGCCTCCACGCGCATACGGCCCGTCCTCATGACCAC
>JACPZR010000288.1 GCA_016195395.1 Spirochaetia bacterium | reverse complement strand
GGTGACCGCGCCGCCCCACTTGGCAGTAGACAAGCACATCGCGTCCCTTGGGAATTTCACTCAAACGGTCCCGCATTTCCAGAACAGAGATGTTGAGCGCGCCTTCCACGTGTCCGGCGTCGTACTCTTTGGGTGTGCGCACATCGATGAAAACGGCGTCAGCCAGAGCCGCGGCCCGGTCCTTCACCTCCTGAATGGAAAGCGACGGGCTGTGCCCATTCATACGGTTGACCGCCACGAAACCCGCCACGTTGACCGGGTCGTTGGCTGACGAGAACGGAGGCGCGTACGCCAGGTCCAGATCCGCGAGGTCCTCGATCGTCATCATCCCCTGAATGGCCGTAGCCACAACGTCAATGCGCTTGTCCGCTCCCGCGCCGAACGCAAGGCCTCCCAGTATCACTCCTGTGGTTTTGTTGAAAACGACTTTGAGGGAAAGATCTTCGGCGCCCGGATAGTACCCTGCATGGTCTTTCCCATGGACTGTGACAGAGACGGCGTCGAGTCCCATTCCCTTCGCGGCAGCTTCAGAGAGTCCCGTCATCGCAAGGGTTGCGTTAAAGATCTTCACCACCGCGCTGCCCATGGCGCCTTTATACGTTACGTGCTCACCCGCAGCGTTACCGCCCGCTAAACGTCCCTGGCGATTGGCCGGGCCCGCAAGGGGAATGCGCACTTTGCGTCCGCAGAGCCTGTGAGAAATTTCCGCCATGTCTCCGACTGCATAGATGTCAGGGTCGGAACTCTGCAGGAGAGCGTTGACGAGAATGCCACCGGTCTGTCCTATATCAAGCCCCGATTTCTTTGCCAGTTCCAGTTCCGGTCGGACTCCCACGGAGAAGAGTACCATGTCCGCCGGCACGGTAGAACCGCCTTCCAGCTGCACCTGTTTCTTGGCGGCGTCCACGGATGCAATACCGAGGCCGGTGATAACTTCCACGCCCCGGTTCAGGAGTTCTTCCTGTGCCATCGCGGCAAATTCGGGGTCAACGTTGATCATGATCTGAGGAGCCTTCTCTACGATTGTAACTTTGAGGCCACGTTCGTGGAGGGCTTCCGCCATCTCGATTCCAATGAATCCGCCGCCCGCAACAACAGCTGTCTTTGCGGTGCCGGTCTTGATGAAATTGTCAATGCGGTCCATGTCTTCCATATTGCGCAGAGTAAAGACGTTATCCGCAGGTATTCCCGGAAGCGGCGGCAGAACCGGGCCCGCTCCCTGCGAAAGAATCAGCGTGTCGTACGGAATGTCACGTATGGAATTGTCATGTACATTCTTGATCTGTACCGTCTTGGCTTTCCGATCTATGGCCAGCGCTTCCGTGCCTGTTAGGACGTTCACTCTGTACTGTTCATAAAACTTCTCAGGGGTGGCTAAAAGGAGTTTGTTTCTGTCCTTGATGGCCCCGGAAATAAAGTAGGGGAGTCCGCAGTTTGCGAAAGAGACATACTCGCCCCGTTCCAGCAGGGTGATTTCCGCATGTTCATCCACTCGCCGGGCCCGCGCCGCTGCGGTGGCCCCGCCTGCTACTCCGCCGATGATTACAATTCGTTTTGTTTCCATTTTATTTGCTCCGGTTGCTCCGATTGGATTTAGTTCCGTAAATAGTGCAGAGGGCTGAAACGAGGTTCGCGTAGTGCGCCCCTGAAACACCGTAGTAAACCTGATGGCCGTCCCTGCGGTCAGACAAGACTCCCGCGGCTTTCATCCGGGCCAGGTGTTGCGAGACAGCGGACTGGGACAGCCCGGTCGCCTCAACGATGTCTGAAACGGTCCGCTCCCCGTCTTGTAAGAGGAAGCAAAGGATCTGCAGGCGACCCCTGTGGGCAATGGATTTGAGGCCCGACACGGCTTTGGTCAGCCCTTCCTTCCCAAGATCAGCTATCAGTGTTCCGTTCATCATATTAGATAATTATAATATTACAGATTTGTGATATCTGTCCACCTCTTTTTTTAGAATTCTTTGCGGATTTTTGTTTGACCCGTCCCTGTTTCACGCGAGGCTTTTGGTGTGGACCAGGCGCACGCATCCGCTCCAGAACGCAGAGCCGCCGCGGGCGTGGCCGCCGTGCCGCTGCCTCCTCTGATTCCCCCGCCGCTCACCGATGAGTCGGGGTTTGACCTCACGCCGGAAGTAAAACGCGCCTCATTGATCATTCCGGACCCCGTTCTGCGCGAGGATCTTCGCCAGCAGATTCTTCAGAGCGGATACCTGGTGGACGCGTTCGCCGAAGTGGAAAGCGCCATTGAAGCAGCACGCACCAACTATCCGGACGTTATCGTTGTCGATATCGGCAGCGGGGAGGGAAACCTGGCAATGGCGGTGGCGGAGATCCAGCACATTTCGTACAGGTCGGCTCCGCTTCTCATCCTGTCTGACCGCCGCGAAATAGAAACGCGTTTGATGGCTGTCCGCTTTGGGGCCCGGTCCTATCTCACAAAGCCCACGGACACAAATGCGCTCGTCTCCGCCCTCGATAATCTGACCGACTACCGCCTGGAAGAACCCTACCGCGTGCTTGTGGTTGAGCCCGACGAAAAGATAGCGCGCGAACATGCGTCTATTCTGCGGCGGGCCGGAATGACGGTGGAGATATCCAACGCAGCGTTATCTGTATTGGATGATATTGCCGAGTATAATCCCGAAGTGATCATCATGAATCTCTATTTCCCGGATTGTCTGGGAATGGAGCTGGCCGCTGTGATCCGGCAGGACCAGGCCAATCAGAGTATTCCCATCGTATTTTTGTCAAGAGAGAGCAACTTGGACCGTCAGACGGCGGCGCTTCTGCGCGGCGGGGACGATTTTCTGGAGCACCCGGTGGAGCCGGACCGGCTGGTATCTTCGGTGTCCGTTCGCGTGGAGCGCGCGCGTACCATCAGCTCCTTCATGGTGCGGGACAGCATGACCGGCCTTCTCAACCACTCGTCCACGCGGCAGAAGATTGCCAGCTGGATTTTGAACTGTCGAAAGAAATCCATCCCGTTTTCCTTTGCCCTGATCGATATCGACAAATTCAAGAAGGTGAACGACGTGCACGGCCATCCAGCCGGGGACCGCGTGATCCAGAGCCGCGCGCGCCACCTGCGTCACAGAACACGGAAGACAGACATTGTGGGGCGTTATGGAGGGGAAGAGTTTGCTGTGCTTTTGGCCGGACTCGACGGGCCTGGATCGGTACGAGTTATGAATCGCATCAGGGAGGGTTTTTCCAACGTCCGACAGCGCTCGGATATCGGAGAGTTCTTCACCACGTTCAGCTGCGGGATCGCTTCGTTCCCGGATTACCAGGACGCCGAAGGCCTCAATGTGGCCGCCGACCGTGCGTTATACGCCGCAAAACGGAGCGGTGGAAACAAAGTGGGTCGTATCATTCCGCGAAAAGAAGCGCCCATGGCGCTGGAAAACCCTGCTGCAGGCGCGGGGCCAGGGTACGTTTCATGAGCGATGTCAACCTCTACGTGCAGGAGATCGCTCCGCGGTCTACGAATCTCCTTGAGCCACAGCAACCCCGTCTTCCAGCGGACGCCCCCCTTCTGGGCCGCCTCTTGGAGCGGTTCTTTCCCTCGTTATCACTGACGGCGCGGGAAAGCCCTTTGTCCGGCTATATCCTTGGGGGCGTCGCGCGTTCCATGGAGGAAACCTTCGCTTCCGGCGATCAGTGTTTTGTGGGAGAGGCTGATCTGGCAGTGGACACGCTCGTCATACAAAACCCCGGGGACGTACCGGCCTTTTTCGATGCGGGCACAATGCTTCTGGGCGGCTGGCAGAATCGGATGTTGCGTGAACACACAATCGTCGGAGCGCGTGCAGAGAGAACGGCGCCTGTGTATTGCGTGGAAGCGGGCCGCTGGCAGCCGATCTCGGACGATGAACGCGCCGGCATGTCCGCCCGGTCCGGTCCGCGCGTTCCGGCGCTTCTGCTTCACCATTCCCGGATTGCCAGGTTGAACGGTGTGTCCGCGGGCATGGCGCAGTACACGCTGTGGGAGAGGATTCTTGAATGGCTCCAGCTTTCGGGGCGCGTCAATCCTACAATGAATCTGGCCATTGAATTACCGCGCGCGGACATGACGGACGATCCATCTGCTCCGGATAACGCCCGCGGCGTCTTTGAGATCGACCCCGCATCAGGGACCGCTCACATGGGCGTGGTTCCCCCGGGTAGAGAATGGCTGGGCAGGGCAGCTGCGGACCTGCGCGCGGAGCGTGTGTGGAGCTCCCTCTTGAGGAAGGGCGCAGGACGCGGGCGGAGAATCTTTCGCGTCTTCGATGCCGGCAAGCGAATCGGAATCCAGTGCGCGCCGGACGGAGCGCCCCTCAAAGATCTGCACGGCCGTTTCCTTGCTTTCCAATATGAAGAGAGCGATCTCAACACGTCGTTCCGGCCCCCTCTGGGAGAACCGCCGCC
>JACPZR010000287.1 GCA_016195395.1 Spirochaetia bacterium | reverse complement strand
CGACGCATTTGTTCTGTTTTGTGTCCAGAAGGGCTGGAGCGGCGTAGAATGCTTGTCCGGGATCCCGGGAAGCGTGGGTGCTGTGCCCGTCCAGAACGTGGGAGCTTATGGGCAGGAAGTATCAGAAACCATTGAATCCGTGACGGTCATTGACCGGACAACATTACAGACTGACGTTATCCGGGCAGCCGACTGCGGGTTCGCGTACCGCTCGAGCATCTTCAAAAATCAGGCGGGAAGAGACCGCTTTGTTGTCATCGGCGTTCAATTCAGGTTGAAACCGGGGGGTATTCCGCAGATCCGCTATGCTGAACTGGACCGGGAATTTTCCAAGTGCGACCCGGTACAGAGAGAGGCAGCGCCGCTGGCTGTGGTCCGCGAGTGCGTTCTGAAACTGCGCCGTCGCAAATCCATGGTGATTGATCCACTGGATCCCAATACGCGGAGTGTCGGTTCGTTCTTTTTGAATCCCGTCGTGTCTCATGCGGATTTTGACCGTCTGCGTGCCTTGTGGCTCCGTGAACACCCTGAGGCCGTGGTGCCGTCGTTTCCCGCGCCGGGAGGGCAGGTGAAGTTATCCGCGGCTTGGCTCGTGGAACAGGCGGGATTCTCCAAAGGGTTTGTGTCCGGTGGCGCCGGGCTTTCAACAAATCATGCGCTCGCTCTCATCAACCGCGGCGGCGGCAGCGGCGATATCCTAGCGCTCGCATCCCGGATAGAAAAGGCAGTAGAGGCGTTGTTCAACGTTCGTTTGCAGCGTGAACCCGTTTTGGTTGGATAGCGCAGCGAGAGCCACGATCCGGCTGCGAAGTGAAGCCGGCGGTGCGATGGTTCTCACGTCGCGGAGCGTCGGTCCAGCTGAAACCGCTTTGCGTAAAAAAGCAATATTTGCGCAGTAATGCGTGAGAAATGTTCTTGCCCACGCGGCGAATTTCTTACGCAGTATCAGGATGGCACAGCGTCTCCTTCACTGGTCAGAGTCCCTCTTCAGTTCTGTGCCACTCCCGCTGATGGATGCATGGGGTAGGTTTGGCTACACACTGGGCATTGTCCTGATGATTCTCGCATATGCCGGATGTACGTTCAAGCCGGGGGGGCGCTGGGGCCTGGGATTAGAACGGCAGTCATGGGACTTCAAAGCGTTGATCAGCATGCCGTTGACGTTCGTGCTGGTTTTGGCTTCCGGCTATGTGGGCTCGTCGATCGTGCTGGTGCCCGGCGCACAGACGTTCGAATCCTTGAAGGACCTTGCCGTATTCGCCTGTTTAGTTCTCTTTGGGTATCCTGCGCTTGTGATAGTGCCGTTTGCGTACGGTGTATCAGATATCATTGAGGGTGTGCCCCCAGATTTTCTCCTCGACTGGCTTTTGGGCTATTTTATAAATCCTGCATGCTTCTGGATAGCGTATCAGTTTATAGGACGTAATCCGGATTTCCGCAGACTGCGGACCTGGGGCTGGTATGTATCCTTCGTCCTTATTTTTCTCCTCATAGAGCCGGAGCTCTGGGGATACATATGCTCCGGCAAGTTTACAGCGGAAATTTCCTACAGAAACATAACGCCGGCTTTGTTTTTTACCACTGTGGTGACGTGGATTCTGTCGCCCTTTGCAATGCTCTTTCTACTGCCGCTTGCGCGACGGTTCGGAATATTCTGGGCTGATATCCCCGGGCACGTTCGACAGATGGAATTCCGCTACAAGGACGTTGGTTGGGCACGCGTCGAATCCGTAAGTGACAAGGACACAGCGTGGAATGTTGTGCCCATCCGCATGTTCATTGCGGGGCCGCTGATTCTATTCGTCCTCATCATGGTAGGTACGACGGCCTATGTCACGCTTCAAGCGTCCGAAACCGCGGCAAACAAGCTCGCGATCCGGCTCCAAAAGGAGATCGACGGAAATCTGCGACTGCAAATGGACGATTTCTTGGACGAATATCCGCGCCTGGATGGTTCGGAGCGTTATCTCAAACTCCAGCGTCTTCTGAAAGGAGCCATCATTGAACATGGCCGCGTCTTTGTGGTGGACCGCGTGGGGCATTTCATCAGCGCTGCAAGCAAAGATGATACAGGGGGCCCCCTGCAGGCGGCACAGGACGTGGTGGTGACAAGCGCCATCAAGCAGCTGTCGGCCCGGAGCGGCGGTCTTGCGGCGCTCGACCAACCTGTCGAGGGACGGTTTGACGTTATAACGGAGCGTCCTCTGTCACGTGCAGGATGGCTCCTGCGCGCAGGCGCTTACCGGAACGCGTCGAAGGGTGTGGATTGGATTGTTGTCAGCTGCATGCCCACCTCGTATTACTTGGCGGGGATACAAGCAGGACACAGCCAGGCTGCGATTGTTGTGTCGGTTGCATTGGTGGCATCACTTTTGGTTGCTGCGGTGCTTGCCGGGCTGGTGACGGCGCCCATTCGCCGTCTGGCGTCCGCCACTCAGGCGATTTCCGCGGGAAACCTGACGGAGCGGGCTCTCCCAAGCCGGCTGGAGGAAATTGCGGCGCTGTCCTCGTCGCTTAACAACATGGCCGCGCGCCTGAGCGACTCCTTTGACAAGGTCACCGCAAGCGACAGGCTTTTCAAGGAGCTCGGGGCCAATATCGAGGACGTACTGTGGGTTATGACGCCTCACAGCGGCGGAACCATTTACGTCAGCGCCGCATAGCGTCGAGGCTATAAAGACGGCTGCCGGCAGAGGAACGGATATTGTCAAGCAGCTGCTCCTCTTTGCCAGAAAGTCGGAGACGAGTATCCGGACCGTCGCTCTGAACGAGGTCGTGACGACCGTTGAGACGTTAATCCGCGGCATCTTTCCCAAGGCGATTGCGCTTGAGCTGGACCTTGGCGCAGGCATTCCACTCGTAAAGGCGGATCCCACACATATCCATCAAGTCATCTTGAATCTGTGCGTGAACGCGCGCGATGCCATGCCCAGCGGAGGGACCCTCCGGATCTCCACGCGGGTGGAAATAGACCCGGTCTCCGCGGGCAGCCGGGAGCGCTGCGTTATCCTCACCGTGTCGGACACTGGCAGCGGCATGGACGAAGCCACGCGGCAGAGAATTTTTGAACCATTTTTTTCCACCAAGGAGCGTGGGCGGGGAACAGGGCTGGGTTTGTCGCTGGTTTTCGGCATCATGGAAAGCCATGGAGGCCGAGTTACGGTTGACAGTGAGCCGGGCAAAGGAAGTGCTTTCCACTGCTACTTTCCTGTGCCGGACGAGGCGCCGGCAGCGGCGCAACAGCAGATGACAATGAATCAACCGACCGGAGGCACAGAAACAATTCTCGTCGTGGAAGATGAGCCAATGATGCGCGACGCCGTAAGGGAGCTCTTGGAGTCAACCGGTTACACGGTCCTAACGGCTGACGACGGAGAACAAGCATTGTCGCTCTACCAGGAAAATCTTGGCAGAATTTCTATGGTCATCTCTGATTTGGGTCTGCCTAAAATGGGCGGGGAAGAGCTGTTTAAGAGACTTAAAATCCTTGATCCTTCCGTCCTCCTGATCATCGCCAGCGGGTTCATTGAGCCGGGAGTCAAGTCGACCTTGGGGGCCGGAGGCGTGCAGGGCTTCATCCAGAAACCATACGACTTAGACGAGCTGCTTAACGCGATCGAAGACGTTCTCCGCAGGTAGTCCATTGAAACAAGGACAGGTGGACCAGATCGATGAGCAGATGCGCGACCGCGTCGCAAAGCGTCTGTCCATGTCCCTTATCCCGGCGGTAGGGATGCTTGCGTTGCTGACCATCATCGTCCAACGACTCTTCTATCCAGAGCAGGGCGGGCGGGTCTACGCAGCCTACGTGGTTTTGATTCTTGTGGTGCCGGGCATCTGGTTTTGGTATAGAGGACAGTGGCGCCGTGCGGCCGCCATGCTGGTAACGCTTCTGTTCCTTGCAATGGTGGTTGCGATGACTGTCAGTGGGGGTCCCCTGGCGCCCGGGTATCTGCTCTGCCTCCCCCTCACAGCAATTCTCGGATGGTTGTACGGTGAACGCGCTGCATGGATCTTCGCGGTGGTCTCGGTTCTGGCAGGTGTGTGTTTTGCCCTCCTGTTGCGCGCAGGGATTCTTCCTGCGCCGCCTCCCGTGAATTACGTTCTAGTGATCACAATGATCATCGTGGTGGCGTCTTTGTTGACGTTGACCGCTGTGGTGCCGTACCGGATGGCCAAGGACGCCCTTCTTGACAGCGAACGGAATCGCCTTGATCTGTTGACGGCTCAGGAACGGGAACGTCAATCGCATGCGGCGTTCGATGCCATTCTTGATCAGACATTTGGATTGATCAGCTTCCTGAACGTTGACGGTTCTGTCATTCGAACCAACGGCGCCACGCAGCGTTTCATTGCGGCAAAAGAAGAAGAGATTGTGGGCCGTCTTTTTTGGGAGGCTCCTTGGTGGTCACTGGAAGACCGTGCGCTGGTCCGGGAAGCTGTAGAAAGCGCGGCATCCGGCGTGAGCAGGCGTTTTCATGTGCAGAGTCGCGATGCCGCAGGCAGACAGCGCGACATTGATTGTTCCGTAGGGCCGTACTTTCTCGACGGCCGGGTGGCCTACATCATTTCGGAAGGACGGGACATCACGGATCTTGTCCGCACAGAAGAGCGTTTGAAAATGGTAGAGACGGCGCGTGAGCGGATTCTGCGCTTGGAGAGCGTAGGTCTGCTGGCCGCCGGGATTTCGCATGATTTCAACAATATTCTGGGCATCATTCTCGCGAACGCTCAGTTGATTCAGAAAGCGCATAACGTAGAGGAGCGTTCAGCGGCCCGCTTGGAGGCCATAGCCGAGACCGTGCACAGGGGGAGCCGACTGGTGCGCCAGCTCCTTGATTTTTCGGGGCGTAAGCCTGCCGGCCTGCAATCTTTGGCCATACAGGATCTTCTTCCGGCTACCGTGAACATGGCCCACGAGCTCTTTCCAAAGAACATTACCATTCAGATTGCAGTAGAATCCTCCCTTCCACATATCCTATTTGATCCCTCCATGTTTGAACAGGTAATCCTGAACCTTCTGATTAATGCGCGTGATGCCATGCCGCCTTCGGGAGGTTCGATTGATTTTGCGGCCGCACCTCTGCCCGCCGAACAGCGGGTGGAGTTGATTGTAACGGATACAGGGGCCGGCATGGATCCCGATACTCTGCGGCGCGTGTTTGATCCTTACTTCACCACGAAGACGCACGGTACCGGCCTGGGTCTTCCGGTTGTCTATGGGAACATGCACGCCTGTGGAGGGACTGTGGATGTCTACAGCCGACAAGGGTCTGGAACGCAGTTCCGCCTAACGTTTAAAACCGCCTCTGATCCCACTGTTTGACCCGTGACTCCAGTCTTCCGGGTTTCTACAGCGCTGCGCGCACGGCTTCCAGCAACGCCTCCCCGGAAAAGGGCTTGCTTATGATGTTCTTGACTCCTGCCCGCAGCAATTCCATTTTTTCGTCCGGGTCCATATTCCCGCTCATCAGGATAACGCGCGCACTGCCGTCTATCTTTCGCGCAATTCGGAAGAGTTGATCTCCAGACAGAAGGGGAAGGCCCACGTCTGACAGGACCAGAGATATCTGGTGTTGACGGATGCGGTATGTGGACAGTCCTTCGAGACCATCGCGCGCGGTCAGCACTTCGTAGCCTTCGGATTCCAGCAGTCCGACCGTGGCGCTGAGGAGCAGATCTTCGTCCTCTACAACGAGAATGGTCCCGCGAACTGAACCCGGTTCTTTTGGAATCTCCACCTGAACGGGTACGGCTTCTTTCTCTTCTAATGGTATGTACACGAAAAGGGCTGTCCCTTTACCCTGAGCCGATTCAAGGCAAATGGAGCCCCCGTGTCGCTCCACGATGCCATGGACGGTGGATAAACCCAGACCAGTCCCCGAGCCGTGCGGTTTTGTAGTGAAGAATGGTTCAAAGGCCCTGGCTTTGGTCGCGTCCTCCATGCCATGTCCTGTATCAGTCACTGATATTTCTAGAAAGCGTGGGGCGCTTCCGCGGAGCCGCGTTCGCGTAATCTCCTCCCGATGCACGGCGCGCGCGGATAGGTGGAGCAGGCCGCCCTGCGGCACCATGGCGTCACGGGCATTAGAGCAGAGATTCAGGATGATCTGGAGCATCTGCGTACGATCCGCCTTGATGGCGGGAAGTCCCGTGGAAGGGCATGACGTTCGAATTCGGATCAGCTTTGGGAATGTCTCTTTGACCAGCGTAATGGCCTCTTGTAGGACTTCGCAGGGAGCAATAGGCGACAAAACAAGGTCGGCCTTGCTTGCAAACGTCAGCAGTTGTTGGACCAAATTTCTGCCGCGCGTGGTGATCGTTTGGATAGCCTGGAGGCTCCGCGCCCGCTTCACAGGGTCGTGGGCGGAGCGCTCAATGAGGGAGGTGTGCATCAACACGATGCCCAGAATGTTGTTGAAATCGTGCGCCACGCCCCCGGCCAAAGTGCCCAGACTTTCGATTCTTTGAGTGCGCGACAACTCCCGCTCCAGTCCACGCTCTTTCGTCACATCGCGCGAGACTCCCAGAATCCTGTGAATGCGCCCGCCGTTGTTTCGCATCGGTATGAGCGTTGTGTGAAAGTGACGGATTCCTACAGGGAGCCTGATCGTCTCATCATACTGTATGATGTGACCGGCACGGATGCAGCGCCGGTAGTTTTCCACAAGTGGCCGAACAACTTCATCAGGCAGGACATCCAGAATGTTTTGCCCCGAATGGTCCCGCGTTTTCAGGCCGACTGTCTCTTCTTCCGCAGGGTTGAATTCAACGATGAGAAACTCGCCGGCTTCGGTAACATCGAGAATAAACAAGCAGTCGCTGACGTTGTCAAACACCTCCCTGCAGCGCGATTCGCTCTTCTCAACCTCAGTTACATCGCAGGTCATCATTCAGGTCTCTCGTTAGGAATTTCCGCGGCTATCGGAACATGATCGTCTGGGGTCCGGCATTCGCAAGGCCGTCGAGCGCGTATACTTCCGTGTCTGTGGTCTTGCCGCGCAGAGGCGATATCTGCTTGAGATTTACCACATAGCGGTTGGAGATCGAATCACGGGTGTTGCAGTCGATCAGGATGTCGGTCTGAAGTTCCCGTGTCAAGCTCTGGAGGCGGCTCGCAGTGTTCACAACATCGCCAATGACAGTGTACTCCATACGCCTGTAGGAGCCGACGTTACCCGCAAATACACGGCCGGTGGCTATGCCGATTCCGATCCGCAGATCTTTGTTCAGATATTCAGGCTTCACCTGATTGAAAAATGCAATCGTGTCGCGGATCGCGAGCGCGCACTCCGCCGCATTTTCTGCGTCAT
>JACPZR010000286.1 GCA_016195395.1 Spirochaetia bacterium | reverse complement strand
GATACGTGCACGAGGGTCAAAGTTCTTGTACACCCGGTGTCCAAAGCCCATCAGTCGGAAATTGGTGGTTTTGTCTTTGGCCAGCTTGATGAATTTGGAAACGTCTCCGCCGTCTGCCTTGATCAGTTCCAGCATCTCGATCACGCTCTGGTTGGCGCCGCCGTGCAGCGGTCCCCACAGAGCGCAGACGCCGCTGGCAATGGTGGCATAGAGGTTGGCGCGGCTTGAGCCCACCAGTCGCACTGTGGATGTGGAGCAGTTCTGTTCGTGGTCCGCGTGGAGAATCAAAAGAAGATCCAAAGCTCGTTCCACAACAGGATCGATCTCGTAATCCTCCGCCGGCACGGAGAACATCATGTTCAGGAAGTTACCCACATAGCTCAGAGAGTTCCTGGGGTAGATGAACGGCTGGCCAATGGACTTCTTGTACGAATACGCTGCGATCGTTGGAGTCTTGGCCACCAACCGGGACATAGAAATCTCACGGTGGCGCGGGTTCAGCGGATCCGACGAATCGTTGTAGAACCCGGACAACGTGCAGATCATGGAGCTAAGGATTGCCATGGGGTGCGAATCTTTGGGGAAGCCGTCATACAGTCGCTTCAAGTCCTCGTGGATCATCGTGTGACGGATTACGTTCTGGCGGTAGGCTTCAAACTGCTGCTTGTCCGGCAGCTCGCCGTAGATCAGAAGATACGCAACCTCGAGGAAGGTGGATTTTTCCGCCAGCTGCTCGATGGGGTATCCCCTATAACGCAGAATTCCTTTTTCACCGTCCAAGAACGTGATGGCCGATGTGCCGGCGCCGGTGTTCATGTAACCGTCGTCGATGGTGATGAGGCCGGTCTGACCGCGCAGTTTGGTGATGTCTACGGCGATCTCGCCTTCCGTTCCTGTAAAGAGGGGGAGCTCAAAATTCTTGTCTCTGACGCTGAGCTTGGCTGTGTCCGACATATGTCCTCCGAAAACCACCCGTTTGAGCAGGCCCCTTTAGCCCGCCGAAAACAGGGTGCCCATGACAAGTCTTTTCCATTCTGACTGGGGAAAATCTTGCCACAGAACCAACGGATGCGTAGAAACGACCCAGGGGGGATTATGTCAGGGAGGTCAGCCGGCGCAACAGTTCTGAAAATCCTGGGTGGCAGCCTCGTAGTCCTTGTAGTGTACGTTTCGTTATCGTTTGAACAACCACCGGCGTTCGCATCGGTGGGCTCTATCCCTCGTCAGTACCAGGACATCGATTGGAGCGCAGTGAGCGCGAGCGCTGCCAAAGATCTCCAGGAACTGATCCGCATCCGCACAGTCCGCGGCAACGAAAGAGAAGCCGCGCAATACATTCAAGAGAAACTCCGCGGGAAAGGCATCGACTCCACAATCATCGAATATCCGGGCAAACCGGATCGTGTCTCTCTTCTGGCAGAACTGCCCGCAGAAAAGGCAGATGCTGGAATCATTCTCGGCAACCACCTAGACGTTGTCGAAGCGGATGCAGCGGAATGGAAAGTACCTCCCTTTGAAGGCAAACGCGAAGGCAACCGCATCTACGGCAGAGGCGCGCTCGACATGAAGGGCATGGCCGTCATGCAACTGCATGCCTTCCTCTTGTTGAAAGAAAAGAAAGTCCCGCTCGCCCGCAAGGTGATGTTTCTCAGCATTGCAGATGAGGAGAGTGGATCCAAACTCGGGGCCGACTACCTGGTCTCGCAGAAGTCGCACTTGTTCCGGCCGTACAAGACCATGCTCAACGAAGGTGGTCTTGGCACGCGTGGTGT
>JACPZR010000256.1 GCA_016195395.1 Spirochaetia bacterium | reverse complement strand
TGGACCTCGACGAGGCCATGCGGTCTGAAATCAGGACAGCCACAGAAAAAATCGCCCTTGAGCTGGGGGTCATAGGTCTCATCAACATTCAATTCGCGCTTCAGGGACAGAACCTCTACGTTCTCGAAGTCAATCCCCGCGCATCACGCACGGTTCCGTTTGTGAGCAAGGCTGTGGGCCTGCCGCTCGCAACCTTGGCCACCAAAGTGATGTGCGGTCAGTCGATTGATGAACTGGGTTTGACGCATGTCGACTCCGGCTTTGTGGCCATTAAGGAAGCTGTTCTGCCGTTTTCGCGCTTCCCCGGCGCCGATATCATTCTCGGCCCGGAAATGAAGTCAACCGGGGAAGTGATGGGCATTGCACCCACGATCGGTGAGGCCTACTACAACGCCATGCTCGGCGCCGGGGAACGCGTACCGGCCCAGGGCGGCGTATTCTTCAGTGTAAACGACGCGGCCAAGAGCCACCTCATCGAAGAAGCGCGCACTCTTGGCCAGCTGGGATACACGCTGTACGGAACTGAGGGTACGGCGCGTTTCCTGGGTGAGCACGGGATTGAAGTAACGCTTCTTCATAAAATGCGGGATAACGTTCATCCGAATCCGCTAGATGAAATCAAACGTAATGCTCTTCAGGTTATCATCAATATCCCTGATTCGGAACAGACCCGTGACGATTCCTTCATCATCCGCCAGGAAGCCATCAAGCGCAGGATCTTGTGCGTCACCACGGCGCCGGCAGCGCGGGCCATGGTGAAGGCCCTGGTCCAGATGAAAGGACACGATTTATCCGTGCATTCACTCCAGGAAATCCATGCCTCCAAAAAAACGCCCGCGTAAAGCGCCGCGGACAAAAGCGGGATCACCCGATACGCGGGAGATCCTGCGCATGCCGGGCCTCGGCGGCGACGAGCGGATGTACGCGCCGATTCTTCTGCACCTTCCGCAGCAATTGCGCAGCCGCACCAAGGTGGTAAAACTGACAGCTCCTGCCCCCCGTGAGACGCTTCCGCAGTACGCAGAGCGGATTCTCACGGAACAGAATTTCATAGGGCGGGATTACGCAGCGGTGGCCGGTGTATCGTTCGGCGGGATGCTCACACAGGAATCGATCCGGCAGGGGTTTGTGCGCGCGGACAGGGCCGTTCTCTTGAGTACTGCGTTCACCGGAAGCGACGTCACCCTGCTCGGCCGCCTGTCAGGCGCGCTGTTGGGCATCGTGCCTCCGTTTTTGCGGAGTCTGGTGGTGCGTGGCATTGCGCTCTTCTATCCGCTGTTCCGCTGGGGGATGCCGGAGGCCCGTGTATTTGCGCGGATGCTCATTGAGCAGGAACGCGATCTCTATTTCCGTGTCCCGCGCATGATTCACAACTGGCGGCCGGAAAACCCGGGCCGACTGCCCGTTCCCTTTGAGCACATGCAGGGCACGAGCGACCCTTTGATTTCTTACAGCAGTCTTTCCCGCGTGCGGATCCCGGAGATTCCATTGTATGGCGGCAATCACCTGGTCTTTGTATCTCACGCGGATATTGCAGCCCGCCTGATTGCGCGTGCCGTCACCCCTTGACGGAATCGCGGAGCGCCCTCATATGATCCATGATCTCTGATTCGTTGGGCGCCCGCAGGAGCGCCTTCTCAAAGGCTTTCTGTGCGGCTGCGTTGTTTCCCATTTTGCTTAAGAGAACCCCGAAGGAATCCAGATAGGCGGCGCTGTCCGGCTTCTTGGCAACGGCAGCTTTGAGACAGCGTGCTGCC
>JACPZR010000255.1 GCA_016195395.1 Spirochaetia bacterium | reverse complement strand
GAAAGTTGCGTGTCGCATCTATCAAGGCCGGAACAGTCTGCATCGTCCGTTCGATAAGAGTCTTTATCCCGGGTGTTGTTAGGGGATTCTGTTTTGGCAGTTGAAGGGCCGCGATCATTGCGGACATTCCATTCCCCTGCCGATGTTTTTCCAGCTCCTGCCAGGCCACTGCCCACGCTTGAGCCCTGTCGCACTGATGGAAGTCGACTCGCAATCCCTTGAGATCAAGGTGCCAGCGGCTTGCAGTTCGCAGATCAGCGGACAGGTCGGCTCCGCTGATTCGAAGAATCCCTCCCCGGCAAGCAACCGGTTGTCCAACCCGGATCTCATTCAGAAAGGTGAACTTGGGGGGAGTCCTCAAGCGGATTCCTTGGGGTAGGTTGCCTTTCTCCGCTGAAACAAGGGTGAGCAAGGCATCGCTTTCGAGGCTGATATTACAAGCCTGATGGAAAATGCTGTGAATAACCCCGCTGAAGCACCCAGCCGGCGCCTCAACGCCGGACGAGAGAGCATCGAGTCGCATTGGACACCCTCCGATCTCTTGGCGACATGATGTCGTGCTCGCCATGAGATTGATTGGATAACCGCAGGTTTTGTGGAGGCATGTAGCCTGGAAGATCTCCAGGCCACAGGGATAATGGCGGAAAACAGAAATTCCTAAAATGAGTAGGATCTGGCCAGCGCATCTTTGATCGCTGTGTGAACATTGTTCCGGCCCTCTTCGATATTCCGTTGCATGGCCTTGCGTGCGCCCGCTATATCCTTGGCTGTGATGCGTTTAAGGATTTCAAGGTGTTGGCGGCATGTCCTTTGAGCTCTGTGTGCCTTGCCGAAATCGATCATGCGGAAAAGCATTAACCGCTCGTTGATGGCGCGAAGTTGTCGCAACAGAGACTTGTTTCCCACGGCATGGGCGAGCGTTTCGTGAAACAATGTATCCAGCCGGGCGAGTTCCTCATCCTTCTTCGGAGATCCGTTTGCCAGAGCCGTCCATGTCTGCTTGAGCTCATCTACAGCATCCTTCTTGGGTGTGCCCCGCTTCGCCAAGCATTCAACGACAAAGAGTTCCAAGGCCAAGCG
>JACPZR010000277.1 GCA_016195395.1 Spirochaetia bacterium | reverse complement strand
GGTGAGAACGCCGGTGACAGGAACCGCAGCGCCTTTGCGCAATGTGACTGGTTTATCTACTTTGAATGTGATCTGCGGGAACTTGTCAGCATCAAAGAAATCGGCGCTTTTCAAGTGACCGTCGCGCTTTTCAACATTGGTGTTGATCGATGCTGTCTGCACAGTGACGGTCATAGATTTCAGTTGATTTGCTTTTTCGTCAATGACGGCGGCGCCTTCGATTTTGTCAAAGCGACCGGTCACATTAGAAATCATCATGTGCACCACAGTGAATTCCACTTTGCTGTGGGTGCTGTCGAGTTTTACATTCGCCGCTGTAACGGCGGTAGCAGCAAGAAATGCCGCTAGAAAAAAGAAACGTTTCATCCAGAAACTCCCTATTTGTTTTGAGATGAAGGTATGACGCGCCCGGGAGCCGGAGGTTACAGATATTTTTCGACCGAGTGGCCTTCCCCGGCCCACCGCCGGAGTTTCCTCTGGAAAACACTTGATGTTAATCGCGCCAGAAGTGGAATCGGCGCGTGGACTTGACTCTGCCAGACCTCCAAGCAAAACTGGAGGCATACCTCTCGAAGCGACTGGGGGGCAGAGCTGCGATCCAGGCCATGAAGCCGCTTTCAGGCGGCGCCTGCCAGGACAACTATCTCGTGGACCTTTCCGTGTCGGAAGGGAAGGAAGCGGGGGATCACAGGCTGGTTCTGCGCACGGACAAGGGCGGGTCGCTTTACGCAAGCCTTGCGCGCGCGGACGAATTCGGAGTGGTGGACCTTGCCCACAAGGCCGGTGTTAAGACGCCGCGCCCCATGTGGTTGGAGCGGGACACCTCTGTCATTGGACATCCCTTCTATTTTATGGAGCGCATCAATGGCCGGGCCGACGGCCGCTTCATTGTGAAAGACAGGTCGATCCAGGCCATGCGCGATCGGCTTCCTACGGAACTTGCCAGAAGCTTGTTCCGCATCCATACAGTGACGCCGGAATCCTGCACGGATGCGGAGCTGAAACGCACGCTGACCCGTCACGAAGGGTCGCTTCCCAACTCGGTGGCGCTCTCGGCAACGGAAGAAATGCGACGTGAATTGGCGCAACTCCCCGATGCTCATCCGGCTCTGGAATTGGGGCTCAACTGGCTGGAGAAAACAGCTCCACCCACAGACAAGGTGGTGCTCGTGCACGGGGACTTTCGCACTGGGAATTTCATGGTTACGCCCACCGGACTGGAAGGCGTGGTCGACTGGGAATTTGCGCACTGGGGCGACAGACACGAAGACATTGCATGGCTCTGCATGAGAGATTGGCGCTTTGGAAAGATTTCCAAAGAAGCCGGCGGCTTCGCGGGCCGCCAGGAATTTTATGACGCCTACAGTTCGGAATCCGGCATCAAAGTGGACCCAGAGAAGGTGCGCTATTGGGAAGTGATGGGTAACGCTCGATGGGCCATTGGATCAGCCCAGCAGACGGAACGTCACTTATCCGGGCGGGACAAAGGCATTGAACTGGCTGCGATCGGCCGGCGCATGTCGGAAATGGAATTTGAGATGATGAGGTTGATTGAAGATGCAAAGTAGACCCAGTGCTGCAGAACTCTTGGACGCCATCCAGGACCTTCTCATCAAGCAGATTCTCCCAAAAGTGGAAGGCGAGGGGGCACTCGCTTACAAGACCTTGGTAAGCTGGAACATGTTGGGTGTGGTGGCGCGTGAACTCCGCTCAGGTGAAGCGCTTGTGGACGCCGAATTACAGCGGCTTGCCTCTATCCTGGGTCTTTCTCTGCCGTCACTACCCACGCTCAATGATAAGCATGCCCTGGCCCGGGAATGGAATACAAAACTGGCACAGCGGATCCGCAAAGAGAAGATCACTGACGACCCCGCGGTGCTCGATCACGTTAAGAAGACGCTTTCCGAAACGTTATCCATAACGAATCCGCGTTTCTCCACAGAAGGATAACGCTTTTCAAACGGTGGCTTCCGGGCGCGGGGCCGGATAGGACAACGGATCGTTTTTGCTCCCGATTCAGTAGAATTGGAGGCACAAAAACGTGATGTCGTCGTCGGCCTCATCTTTCCCGGCGAATGCGGCCATTGTCTCTTTGAGTCGCTCAATCGTCTGTTCGGGAGGGAGCCCTTGGACAGATGCCAGAAACGACCTGAGGCCGGCGTCCCCGAAATGTTCCCGGTCGCCGCCGCGCCTTTCCACGATCCCGTCCGTGTATAAGAAGAGCTGGTCGCCTTTGGCACAGTTAAAGCGACGGACTTGGTAGTCCTCGGCTTTGGCCGCGAAGGCGCCGAGAATCATACCGTCCGCATCCAGCCATTCTTCTTTCCCGGACCCTGCCTTGTAGAAGAAGGCCGGCCGGTGGGCTGCGTTTGCATATTGCACGGAGTTATCCTGCGCAATGACAAGCATGCACGCTGTCACATAGTTCCCGCTGCGGGAGAGATCTTTCTCCAGCCTGTTGTTGAGGTGCGCCATGATCTCGGCTGGAGATTCCAAGGTAAGCACCGCTTCCTGAAAGAAGGCTTTCACCATTGTCATGATCAAGGCCGCCGGTACTCCGTGACCGGACACGTCGGCCAAGAGGATCGCAATGCGGCCGCCCGGAGTCTCTGCCGCGTCATAGAAATCCCCGCTGATCATGTGCATGGGCTTATACCATCCATGCATCGTCATCCGCGGGGACATCATGGGAAGCTCGATAGGCAGCTTGACTAAAAGTTGGTTCTGAATATGCGATGCCAGCGAGAGCTCGGTCTGCATCTGTGTATCGCGCACCTTCAGCTCAGCCATCGCCTGATTCAAGTGGTTGGTGCGTTCGGTTACGAGGTCCTGCAAGTGGTCCTTCATGCCGGCAAGTTCCTGGTTGGATGTCTCCAGGGCCGCGGCGTGCTCTTTGACCTGACGGTGCAGGCTCCCCATCCTGTAAACAGCCGTTCCAGCCATAGACAGGATGAATCCCAGTGTCCCCCAGTGGAGCCGCATTGCATTGACCGTGATGAAACGCGAGAGCAGCCCCAGGATGAGCATGATATCATTCAGTGTAAAGATCACCATGCACGCAATACCGATCGCCAGAATCTTGGCTTCCGGCTGTCCGCGTAAGGCACCGCGGATAACGCGCAACACGAATAACGCGATAGCGGCCAGCATCAGAAGGTCGAACGGAATCAATGTTCGATAGAGTGGGAAGAGGCCTGCGGTATCAAGAAGGAGAGCCGCGGCAGCGTATCCCAAAAAGCCCCACGCCATGTAATGTGTGGTCTTCCAGCGGCCGCCGGGGATGACAGACTCGAGAAAGAACAATGCGCCGGCCGGGGCAATGTAGAGCGTTATGTATTCAGTGATTAAGCGCCACGGGGCTGTCGGGAGAATGAGCTGCCCCGCTGGATTTACGTTCAAGAGCCACCAGCCGAGCGCCCCGTAGAGGAGAGCCAGAGATGCGTAGAAGCCCTCCGGTCTCCGGACTGCGGCGGCGGCAAAGACCACAGCCAAAAGAAAACAGATCGTTACAACGGCGAGTGAGGGAAGATTGTCCACCACGATCAGCTGCTCAAAGAGGGCGTCCCGCTCGCCCACGACGGGGACGGGAAACCCGATTGGGATATCCGTGTGAATCTGGAAGTAAGCGTACGGCTGCTTGGGATTGCCTGGAAGCCTGATGAGATGCCAAATCCAACCTAGAAAGCGCCCCGGGGCAAACTGCGAACGGTCCGAGAATCCGTAGATTTCCCGGCCGTCCACGTATACGCGGAACGAGAACGTGTTCTTTGGAACAAAGAGCGCGGGTTCATTCGTTGCGAGTCTTGGGAGGGGAACGCGGAAGACCGCATCCGGTCCTTTGGGCCGTGTTCCTTGGGTTACCGGCACCCACGGGAACTTTTCAGGGTGAGCGACCGGAGGGGGGACATCGCTTCCCAAGGGCCCGTTCCACTTGGTGGAATCCAACACCTCCCAGCCATTGTCAATGGACGTGCCCGGGAGTTTGTCGGTACAGGCCTCGGTTGCAAACGCCCAAAATACCACCAAGAGAAACGTTATGATTCTAGAGCGAGTGACGCGGAGACCGGGACGCACGCAGTTCACGAAAACGTTATCCTAAAATCGGCCCTTGCGG
>JACPZR010000018.1 GCA_016195395.1 Spirochaetia bacterium | reverse complement strand
CCAGGCGACGCCGGCCGTGGGCGCCCGGGGCCCGCTCTGACCACAACGCCGGAGGCCAACGCCCGGATCTTCTGGAGCCTCTACTTGTCGACCATCCTTACGGCAGAACACTCCGAGCGCATTTTGTCGGAACTCCTACATTCTTCCTACGACATTCATGAGATGGCGCGGATTCCCCGGACCGATCGGATTGCCCAGAAATACGCCGGTTTCTACCAAGGCGCCGAAAAGTATCTGCATAGTTGCGGCATCCTCTACGTCCAAGATTCAAGAATCTTCTATTGTATTATGACGCAAGGGTTGGAACAGGCGGAGGCACGCGACCTGATCGGCTCCGTTCTATACGAAGTATGGTCTTACGTATCGGCCTTCCACAGCGACGGTGTGCGAAAGCGCTCGTAGCCCTCTCCTCGGGCTTTTCGAAGCGACAAGTCGACCCGAATCGCCCGCGCCATAGCAATTTCCGCGCCCACGGCCCGGACTTTATTGACAAAAAACCCGCCTTCCAAACATTGGTTCACTTTGCTGATTGGGCTTTTCGGCGGTCGTGTAGCGGACGCCGGGGACATTAGTCGCCGGATTTCCTTTGATTCGAACGTCGGCAGGCTGAAGTAAATCTGCCCTCTTAGCTCAGTTGGTAGAGCGCATCCATGGTAAGGATGAGGTCACCAGTTCAAGCCTGGTAGAGGGCTGATAACTGGCCGGCGCCAAAGTGGTGAGAACCGCAGGTGCCGTGCAACTGGCAGGCGGGCGGGAAACCTATACAGGCCGATAGTTCAACGGTTAGAATAGGGGTCTCCAAAACCCTAGATGGGAGTTCGATTCTCTCTCGGCCTGCAGGACCGATCTTCGGTCATCAAAGCGCGCAAGCGCTGTTCGGCTCGGCGGCGAAAGCCGTTCTGTCGGAAGATGAAATCGAATGAGCGGGAGCGCGCGTCAGAAATGATGCGGTGGACCGAAAGGTCAAAGGGGCGCGACTTATGTTAGATTTTTTGAAAGAAAGCCGCGATGAATTGCGGAAGGTCGTTTGGCCAACACGGGAAGAGGTTTTGAACTCTACCGTTGTGGTTCTTGGGGCCGTGGTAGTTATCTCTCTCTTTCTCTACTTCGTAGATCACGCCTTTGAGTTTGTTTTTGAATTTGTGGTCGGAGCGGCAACGCGTTCGTCCTGACGATGGTGGAAATCCCGGCGATGGCCCTTAAGTGGTATGTGATACGGACCTATTCCGGTCATGAAAACAAGGTTAAGTTAAACCTTGAAAAGATGGTGAAGTCGAAAAACCTCCAGTCTCGGGTGGGCGTGGTGAGTATTCCCACGATCAAAGTGGCCGAAATGAAGGGCGGCAAGAAGCGCATCGTTGAGAAAAAGTTTATGCCTGGTTACATCCTCGCTGAACTTGATATGGACGATGAGCTTCAGTTCATGATCCGCAAGCTTCCCTCTGTGGCGGGCTTTGTGGGATCTCCTGATCCGGAAGCGCTGTCTGATGATGAGGTTAAGAACCTCATGCAGGGCGGGGACTCTATTCAGGAAGAACAACCTGTCGGCCGCATGCTCTTCACAGTTGGAGAGACGGTCAAGATCGTGGATGGTCCGTTTGCCAACTTCACCGGAATCGTGGATGAGATCATGCCTGAAAAAGGCCGCCTGAGAGTTAAGGTGGAGATCTTCGGCCAGGCAACTCCGGTAGAGCTGGATTACCTCCAGGTCGCATCAAACGTTGGTTAGTGAAATTAGGATTCAATTATGGCTGCGAAGAAAGTTGTAACACAGATCAAACTGCAGGTAGAAGCCGGCAAAGCAAATCCGGCTCCTCCAGTGGGTCCGGCGCTGGGTCAGCACGGCCTCAACATCATGGAGTTCTGCAAGCAGTTTAATGAGAAGACCAAGTCACAGGTGGGGATCAAGCTTCCCGTTGTGATCACGGTCTACTCGGACCGGAGCTTCACCTTCATCACGAAATCGCCTCCTGCGGCGCTGCTTGTGATCAAGGAGCTTGCGATCGAGAAGGGATCGTCCACTCCCAACAAGCAGAAAGTGGGCAAGATCAGTCGGGCACAGCTCGAGAAGATCGCAAATATTAAAATGAAAGATCTCAACTGCAATGATATGGACGCCGCCGTGCGTCTCTTGTCGGGCACATGCCGATCCATGGGGGTCGAAGTCGTATGAAACGCGGAAAGAAATGGACCAAGGTGGCTGAACAGGTTCAGCCGGGAAAAATCTACGAACCCTCTGAGGCCGCTGAGCTGGTCAAGAAGGTCAGCTATACCAAGTTCGACGGTACGATTGATGCCTCTATCAAGATCGGCTATAAGTCGTACCAGAACGTGCGCGGGATTGTGAAGCTTCCGCACGGTTCGGGCCGTAAAATTCGCGTGGCTGTCATTGCAAAAGAAGACAAGCACGCGGAAGCCCAGGCCGCCGGCGCTGATGTGATCGGCGCGGCAGACCTGATTGAAAAGATTCAAAAAGAAAACTACACCGACTTTGATGCAGTCGTGGCCACGCCGGACATGATGAAGGACATCGGTAAGATCGCTCCGATTCTCGGCCGCAAGGGTCTCATGCCCAAGCCGAAAGCTGGAACCGTGACCGCCGACGTTGCGGGCGCAGTGAAGGCGCTCAAAGCGGGGCAAACAGAATATCGCCCGGACAAGACCGGAGTGATTCATCTGGGAATCGGCAAGATTTCCTTTGATGCGCCCAAGCTTGAAGACAACATTCGCGCTGTCTTTCAGGCGATCATTCGTGACCGCCCCTCTGACGCCAAGGGCGAGTACGTGAAGAGCTTTTATATTTCTCCGACCATGGGACCGGGCATTCGAGTGAATATCCGTTCGCTGGCGGTTTAGGAGCACAGACGTGGGATCTCCAAAGAAAGCAGAACAACTGGAACAAATCAAAAATCTTCTGAAAGAGAAGAAGAACTTTGTCGTGAGCACCTATTCAGGGCTCACGGTGGAGAAGATGACGGACCTGCGCCGCCGCGTTCGCGCGAAGAACGGCCGCCTGAGGGTTTTGAAAAACAACCTCGTGCGCAAGGCCTTGGCTGAATCAGACGGACACAAAGATGTGCTGTCGCAAATGGATCCGGATTTGTTCGGGCCCATTGCTTACACGTTCGTGGAAGACCGGGATTTCCCGGCCGTAACAAAAGCCCTCTTGGATTATTCCAAAGAAGCTGACATGGTGAAAGTCCGGTCCGGCTCTCTGGAAGGGCGTTATCTGCCAACGGCAGAGGTGAAGCAGATCGCGAATCTGCCTTCTCGTGAAGAGATGCTGGCCATCATCGGCCGCGGTCTCAACACTCCGGCACAGAAGATTGCTGTCGGCATGAAGGAAGTGATCACGAGTATCGCGCGCGCCGTCAAAGCCGTGGGCGAGAAGAACGGGGGCTAGAGAAGACCTTATTTATTTTAAGGCGGCAGGCTTGCGGGTCTGCCGGAGGCTAAGTGATTGGCGGATCCGAGGCTGTGACAAGCAGCAAGCTGCGAAAGGGCGCGGGTTCGCATAAAATCGGCGGGACAGAAGGGCGGGTGTCCGTGTGAACGGGCGGCCCACACCGATCTTGTGACGCCCTCAGTATAAGGAGAAAAGAGAATGTCTACAGCGGATGCACTGCTTGAGCAGATTGGTAAGTTGACCCTGACGGAAGCCGCAGAGCTCGTCAAGAAAATGGAAGAAAAATTCGGCATTTCCACCGCGGCTCCCGTAGCTGTGGCTGCAGCAGCAGCCCCCGGCGGAGCGGCAGCGGATGAAGGCGAAAAAACGTATAACGTTGTTCTCAAAGCCCACGGCGAAAAGAAGATCGAGGTTATCAAGGTTGTTCGTGAAGTGACCGGTCTTGGTCTGAAAGAAGCTAAGGACTTGGTAGAGAAAGGCGGCCAGAGCGTTAAAGACGGCCTGGCAAAAGCCGCAGCCGATGACCTCAAAAAGAAACTGGAAGCAGTTGGAGCAACGGTCGATCTCGTTGCAGCCTAATCAGGCGCGGATTTGTAAATCAGCCACCCGCAAAAACGGGTGGCTGGTCGTGTCTAGCCGTTCTGGCAACTTGAGAGTCGTAGCAGCGGTTGCCCGCAGGCCCGTGGTTCACGGAACCCGATTGGCTTCAGAGTTGATATAGTAACTGCGGCTGCCCGCAGGGCTGTGGTTCGCAAGGCGAAGCACCGCCGGCAAGGACGCCGGCGCAGGCCACAGGGCCGCACAAAATCGGCGGCGTGGGGAGAATGGTTCCTCCAGCCGGACGCGCAGCCGGCCAAGCGGAAGCACCAGGGCCTTGAGGCCGTCTACCGCGAAACATTCCCGATTGAAAGCCCCAACGAGGACATGGTTCTTGAATATGTGTCCTACGAGCTGGGCACCCCGCGCTGGGACGTGGAAGAGTGCAAAAACCGCGGAGCAACGTTTGCTGTTCCCCTGAAAGCCACCATTCGTCTTATTAATAAGCACACGGGAGAAGTCCGCGAGCAGAGCGTCTACATAGGCGACCTTCCGCTCATGACAGAGCAGGGCACGTTCATCATCAACGGCGCCGAGCGCGTAGTTGTTTCCCAGCTCCACAGAAGTCCCGGTATTTTCTTCTTCTATGATGTTGAGAAGCGCATCTACAGCGCGCGCGTGATCCCGTACCGCGGTTCCTGGCTGGAACTCGAAATGGACTCCAAGGGTATCCTTGTGGCTCGGATCGATCGCAAGAAGAAATTCCCGTCCACGCTTCTCCTGAAGGCGATGGGCTTTGGAAGCAACGAAGAAGTTCTGAAACTCTTCTACCAGACGGAAACCATCCAGATCGCAGGCGCCAATGCCCGTGATTTGAAAAAGATGATCGGACGCCGTTTTGCGGCCGCCGTGCTGAACCCCGAAAGCGATGAGACGATCATTGACGCCGGCGAAAAGGTGAACGAGGACAACCTCGACATTCTCAAAGAACTCAAGATCAAGAAAGTGGCTCTTTTGGTTTTCCCCGGCGGCAAGGATGACGTTACCGTCATTAACTGCCTTGAAAAAGACGGCGTGGAAACCCAGGATGCGGCGACGTTATAAGATCAATAACAAGTTTTCCTACCACAACCCCAAGGAATTTACGAACGTTGAAGACCGGGCCCTGCGCCCCATCGACATCGTCGAGTCGCTCCGCTACTTTGTGAATCTTGTTAACGAAGTTCCCGAATACCACTTCGATGACATCGACCACCTTGGAAACCGCCGCGTGCGTTCCGTGGGCGAACTTCTCATGAACCAGCTCAAGGTGGGCTTTACCCGCATTGAACGCGTCGTGAAAGAGCGTATGACCGTGCAGGACATCGACGTGATCACGCCGCAGGCGCTGATTTCCATCAAGCCGATCATGGCGGTGGTTAATGAATTCTTTGGATCCAGCCAGCTGTCCCAGTTCATGGACCAAACCAACCCGCTCGCCGAGCTGACGCACAAGCGTCGTCTCAATGCGCTTGGGCCCGGAGGTCTGTCACGCGAGAGAGCCGGCTTTGAAGTGCGCGACATTCACTACAGCCACTACGGCCGTATGTGCCCCATTGAAACCCCGGAAGGTCCAAACATCGGTCTGATCGTCTCCATGAGCTCGTTCTGCCGCGTGAACAAGTACGGATTCCTTGAAACACCGTACCGCAAAGTGGGTCACGGAAAAGTTTCAACGCAGGTTGAATACCTCACCGCTGATATCGAAGAGCGTTACAACATTGCACAGGCCAACGTTCCCCTGGAAGAGGACGGAACGTTCAGCACGCGTCTCATTAGCTGCCGGCGCCGCGGTGAATATCCGTTCTGCCAGCCGGAAGAAGTAAACTACATGGACATGGCGCCGTTGCAGGTCG
>JACPZR010000276.1 GCA_016195395.1 Spirochaetia bacterium | reverse complement strand
CATGGTAGAGCTGCCCCTCGTCATTGTGAACGTGCAGCGGGCCGGCCCATCCACCGGGATGCCCACGAAGACGGAACAGTCTGACCTGCTCCAAGTTATGTTCGGCCGAAACGGCGAGAGTCCCATTCCCGTGGTCTCCGCGGATACGCCGGCAGACTGCTTTCAGGCAGCAATTGACGCCACGCGCATTGCGCTTGAGTTCATGACTCCTGTGTTTGTGCTCACGGACGGCTACATTGCCAATGGATCGGAACCGTGGCGCCTGCCCAAGGTTTCCGAGCTTCCAAAGATCGCAAATCACAAGCCCACGGGCAAAGACAACCCTGCTGAATACAAAGTGTACAAGCGCGATGAAAAGACCCTGGCCCGCCTCTGGGCGTCGCCGGGACTTGCGGGCTTTGAGCACCGGATCGGCGGGATTGAAAAAGACTTCCTCACTGGAAACGTGAGCTACGACCCCGAGAACCACCAGAAGATGACAGACATCCGCGCCAAAAAGGTGGCGGACATTGCCAACTTTATCCCGGACCAGGACGTCTTTGGCGACCAGGACGGCGATGTGCTGGTAATCGGCTGGGGCTCCACACACGGCGCCATCCGGACAGCTGTGGAAGAGGCCCGTGAAGAAGGAAAACGCGTATCGCACGCACACATCCGCTTCCTCAACCCCTTCCCCAAGAATCTCGACGCGCTTCTCCAGCGCTTCAAGCACGTTCTTGTGCCGGAATTGAACCTGGGCCAGCTGGCCTTCCTGTTACAGGGCAAATTTGCCCGTCCCGTCAAGTCGCTCACCAAGGTAAAGGGTCGCCCGTTCCTGGTCCGCGAGATTAAGGCCAAAATCGACGAGTTGGTGAAATAAGGAAACTGATATGACAACGCCAGTACTGACTAGAAAAGACTTCACATCCGACCAAGAGGTCCGTTGGTGTCCCGGTTGCGGTGACTACGCGATTCTCGCTGCAATCCAGAAAACCATGCCGGAATTGGGCATTCCCAAGGAGAAGATCGTCTTCGTCTCCGGCATCGGATGCTCCTCACGGTTTCCATATTATATGAATACGTATGGATTTCATACGATTCACGGACGCGCTCCGGCCATCGCCACTGGCTTGAAGATTGCCCGTCCCGACCTGTCGGTCTGGCTTGTGACCGGAGACGGGGACAGCATGTCGATTGGAGGAAACCACTTCATTCACGCGCTGCGTCGGAACATCGACATCAACATTCTGATGTTCAACAACGAGATCTACGGCCTCACCAAGGGCCAGTATTCGCCCACCAGCGCGCCCGGAACGGTCACCAAGTCGTCTCCCTATGGTTCGATTGATACCCCCTTCACGCCAGCCAGCTTGGCTCTTGGCGCGGAAGCAGGTTTTGTGGCGCGGGCGCACGACAAGGACATGAAATTGATGTCCGATGTGTTCAAGCGGGCCGCCGAATACAAGGGCACGTCGTTCGTGGAGATCCTCCAGAACTGCGTGATCTTCAACGACGGCGTGTATGACAGCACCACGGACAAAGAAGTCCGCGACGACCGCATCATCTATCTGGAGAACAACAAACCCCTGATCTACGGCAAAAACCGTGAT
>JACPZR010000275.1 GCA_016195395.1 Spirochaetia bacterium | reverse complement strand
TGAGGTGCCCGCGCTGTTCAACGTGGACACCCTCCCGTCGCTTCACCATTCGTATTCCACGGTGCGTGCTGCATTCAATGCTGATGTGAGCGCCCGGTTCTTTCGCGACGTTATCCCTGCCATATTCCCGGGGGGGTCCATCACAGGAGCGCCCAAGCAGGCCGCCATGAAGCTGATAACAGAACTTGAGAAGCGCCCGCGCGGCGTCTATACGGGAATGATCGGTTTTGGCGGCCCCGACTATGCGGCGTTCAACGTGGCCATCCGTACGCTTGAAATTGAAAAAAGCGGCCATACGCGACTGGGAACCGGCTGCGGTATCGTCTGGGAATCTGACCCCGTCCTTGAAGAATACGAATCAGGCCTGAAGAGATCGTTTGCACAGGCTGCTATGAGCGACTTTCGAATCATCGAAAGCATCCGCTTGGCCGGCGGCCGGTTCACCCTGCTTGCGAGGCACCTGTCCCGTCTCAAAAGAGCTGCCCGTCACTTTGCCGTCCCTTGGAACGGGTCCGCAGTCATATCCGCCCTGCGGAAGGCCCTGCAAGCGTCGACAGGGGAGGGGCCGGCGCAGAAGATCAGGCTTACTGTTGACCAAAACGGCCGGGCAGAGGCCCTTGCCACGGGAGTCGTGGGAAAGCGTCGGCCCGTAGTACTCGCCGTGTCAGACCGCAATGTGTATTCCGGAGACGTCTACCGTCGTTTCAAGACATCAGAGCGGCAGATGTATGATGCCGCATTCAAGCGTGTGACAGGCGCGGGTCTGGCCGATGACGTTATATTCATGAATGAGTCGGGAGAAGTAGTGGAAACGGCCATCGCCAACATTCTAATCAGGTCTCATGACGGCGCGTTCATCACACCTCCCCAATCGTCGGGTGCGCTGACGGGAACGCTGCTGAGCGCGCTTGAGACCCGGAGAAAGGGACGCAGAGAACCGATTGTGCGGAGCCGGCTTTGCATGGCAGACCTCCTTAGAGCGCGGTCTGTCTGGACGGTCAATTCGGTGCGGGGTATCCTGCGTGTTTCACGTATTGTCGACGGAGACGGCCGCGCTCTCCGGGATTTCAAGAGAGTGGGGCCAACATGAACGATCCTTTTCCAACACCGGACTTGGAAACAAGAGACAAGGTCAGGCTCCAGATTCCGTCGCACCCGCGCTACGTTGCTCTGGCCCGGGATTTTGTTTACCGACTGTGCTTGTCCAATGGTTTCAGCACAGGCGTCGCTTTTGACATGAAGATCATCAGCGGAGAAGCCTTGGCGAATATCATCCAGCACTCGTACGCCGGCAATTACGACCAGCCGATCCTCATCGATTTCAAACTGTATCCAGGTTTTGCCGAGCTGCGCTTCCGCGACTTTGGCAGACAACTTCCGGTTACCGCCACCGCAGCTCACGACCTGTCCGACTACCGCGAGAGGGGGTTGGGAATCTTTCTGATTCAGAACCTGTCCGATTACCATTATTATGACCAGAGTTTTAAGGTGGGCACAGAGCTTGTCTTAAAAAAGAAGGTCAGTTGAATGGTTTTTGAATTCCTGGATCTGAAACCCCGGAATCCATTTTTCTCGCTCGCCTTGGATCAAGCTCTGTGCGAGTATATGGGTCTGGTCAAACCGCGCGCCTTCAAAGCGGGGATCCGTCTTTGGACCAATCCGCCCGCTGTGGTTCTGGGCCGTACGGACTCCGTCACAGACAACGTGACAGATGACCTGATTGCGCATGCGCGCCAAGGCGCACAAAAACCCGGCCGCGGACTTCCCGTTTTGTGCCGGCGCGTGTCCGGTGGCGGCACGGTCCTTCATGGCCCCGGGAACTTGAACTTCACCGTCTTTCTTCCTCTCGCGGGATTCCCGCATCTCTTCTCAGTCACACGGTCGTACGAAGTCATTCTTGAATTGATCCAAAAGGCGCTGTACGCGCAGTCTATTGATGTGCGCAGGGAAGGAAAGTCGGACCTTGTGTTGTCCGGCGGCGCCACCGCTCGCAAGATTTCGGGCAATGCGCAGTTCAGAAAGCACGGTATCATCGTCCATCACGGCACTCTGATTACGCGTCCAGAGCTTGTGGGTTCCGTTTCCAAGTTTCTGAGACACCCGCCCCGCGAGCCCGACTACCGCGGCGGCCGGACTCACGAGTCGTTCCTCGGAAGCCTCCCTGATTCGTTCGACGATGTCGCGTTCTATCAGTGTCTGTCTTCGGAACTGCGTCACTTTGCTGCCGCCGGAGAGGTCACGCCTCTGCCGTCCTTGGAACGCCACAGGATCGGGACCATGGCGCGGAAGCTCGTCAAGAACACCTACGCGCACCCCGCATGGATTTTTGACGCGCGTTCTCCGGAGCTCGACCCTGCGGCCTTTGAAAACCCGTCACCGTATTCATCCCCACGCAAAATGCAAGGAGCCCTGTAACATGTTGAACAACCACCTCAAGCAGACAGATCCAGAAGTGTTCGATGCCCTCGTAGAAGAGGACCGCCGCCAGGAACACAGCCTTGAAATGATCGCTTCTGAAAACTTTGTGAGCCGGAGCGTCCTTGAGGCCTACACATCCACGCTGACAAACAAGTATGCGGAAGGATACCCCGGAAAACGTTATTATCACGGATGCGAAAACGCGGACAGAGTTGAAAGCATGGCCATTGAACGCGCCAAGAAGATGTTCGGCGCGTCATACGCAAACGTCCAGCCGCACTCCGGCGCCCAGGCGAACATGGCTGTCTTTCTGGGATTTCTCAAGCCGGGAGAAACATTTCTGGGAATGAATCTCGCCCACGGCGGGCACCTGACGCACGGATCTCCGGTGAACTTCTCCGGCCGTCTGTATAACGTCGTTCCCTATGGGGTCCGGCAGGACGACCACAGAATCGACTACGATGAAGTGCGCCGCCTGGCCAAAGAGCACAAGCCCAAGATGATCATCAGCGGCTTCAGTGCGTACCCGCGCACTTTGGACTTCACCAAATTCCGCGAGATCGCGGACGAAGTGGGCGCTGTCCTCATGGCAGACGTTGCCCACATCGCTGGTCTCATCGTTGCCGGCGAGCATCCCACATCGATCAACGTGGCGCACATCACAACCTCCACCACTGATAAGACTCTCCGCGGTCCTCGCGGCGGCCTGATCCTCTCCAACAGCGAAGAGCACAGCAAACTCATGAACTCCCGCGTGTTCCCGGGCGTTCAGGGCGGGCCGCTCATGCACGTGATTGCCGCCAAGGCCGTGGCATTTGGGGAAGCCCTCAAGCCCGATTACAAAGACTACATCCGCCGCGTGAAAGAGAACGCGCGGGTCCTTGCGGAGACGTTTATGTCGCGCGGCCTCAGTGTTGTCAGCGGCGGGACGGACAACCACCTGGTGCTCCTGAACGTGGGCGCCAACGGACATACAGGCGAACAAGCAGCCACGGCTTTGGACCGAGTGGGCATCACCGCGAACAAGAATGGCATTCCCTTTGATCCGCACCCGCCGGCCGTAACCTCCGGCGTCCGCTTTGGTTCCCCGGCCCTGACCACCCGCGGTCTTGGCGCGGACGACTTCAAACACGTGGGAAACCTGATTGCGGACTTGGTCTTGAACCTGAACGACGAGAAGAAGGTCGCGGGCGTCAAAGGCGCCGTTGCGGAGATTGCGGGGAAATACCCCATGAAGGCGTTCCGACTGGAATAAACAGCGGCCAGAGCCGCCGGCGCAAGTGTGAGTCCGCCCGACGGGGGACGGGAAGCTGAAAACCCGACCGTTTCCTGCCTCTGCCTTGGGCGTTCATCCAAAATGTGCTTGCTCGTGCGCGTTCTTGTGGAAACGCTGCTAATTTCTGGACTTGCGTCTTTAGTGAATGCACGGCAGAATCCACAACGGAGGTTGAATGCTCAGGAAACGGTTTTCAGGGCCGCCACAGAGGGAAAAGGAACCGCGGATTAACCGCCAGATTACCGCCCAAAAGGTGCGGGTCGTCGTAGACGGCAAAGGCGCAGAAGTCATGGAAGTCCGGGACGCTCTGGTAAGGGCTGAGGCCATGGGCTTGGATTTGGTCGAAATTTCACCGGATCAGGATCCGCCGGTTTGTAAGATCGTTAACTACGGTAAGTACCGGTTTGAGCAGCAGAAGAAGAAGAAAGACGCATCAAAGTCCCAGCATGTCATTCATGTGAAGGAGATCAAGCTGCGGCCCAAAATCGGAGTTCACGATTTTGAGATCAAGAAGGTCCAGACGATCAGTTTTTTAGAGAAAGGAGACAAGGTTAAGGTAACGCTTCGATTCAGAGGACGCGAAATTGCCCACCCGGAACTGGGGATGGCTGTCATGCACCGGATGTCGGCGGCTGTAGCAGAGGCTGCGCTCGTGGAGACCCCGGCAAAGATGGACGGCAAGCAGATTGTGATGGTTCTCGCGGCCAAACCTGGACTAAAGAAGAAGCAGGACGTCAAGAAGAAGCCTGAAGGCTCGGTGCAGGAAGCCCCTGCTCCTCAGACGTAACCTTCCACGGAGAATTTTATATGCCAAAGTTGAAAACAAGCAAGTCGGCCAAGAAACGGATCCGCTTCACGGCCACCGGAAAGGCAAAACGCCACAGCGCCCGGGGAAACCACTTGCTCCAAAACAAATCGCGAAAGCGCAAGCGCAACATCAAGAAGAACGTCGTGGTCCACGAATCGGATCAGGCGCGCTTCGAGTACCTCATGCCATACGGAGACTAATCAACCATGCGTTCTACTACGGGAAAGACACACGTAAAGAGAAGAAAGAAGATTCTGAAGGCCGCAGCGGGCTTTAGAGGCGGTCGTCACCGTCTCTATCGCACAGCCAAGCAGGCTGTGATGAAAGCCGGTATGCACGGCTTTGAGTCGCGCCGTCGGAAAAAGGGTCTGATGAGACGCCTTTGGATTGCGCGTATCAATGCAGCGGTGCGACCGCTGGGTATCAGCTATTCCCAGTTCATGGGAAATCTGATCAAAGCCGGCATCCAGACGGACAGAAAGGTCCTTGCTGACCTCGCCGTGCGCGATCCGGAAGCATTCCAGACGCTGGTTCAGAGCGCTAAGTAATCAAAAAATCAGGTTAGGGGGCGGCCCGTCCCCGACGGTTTCATTGGGGCGCCGCGTCTCAATGAATAATGCCCCGCCCGGGCAAAAAATGGATGCAGTTTCCGGGGGGGCTTGCCGTCATTACTCATACGGGAGAGTCGGGAGCAAGTATGGTAACGATCGAGCAGTTGGATGAGCTTGAAGGCAGGATCGTCCGCGCCTTAGAATTGATTGGAGATCTTCGGTCGGAGAATACCCGGCTGGAATCTGAAAATGCGACGCTTCGCTCGGAGCATGACAAGCTCAAGCTCGTCCTCGAGCAGAAAGAGCAGGAATTTGCGCGACTGAAACAGGATCTGGACCGGACCAGCGCGGAACTCAACGAACTCAAAGACAAAGAAAAGCTCCTCGAAAAGAAAATCCACGAGATGTTGTCCAGGCTCTCGGACGTTGGGCCCGGCGGACGCCCGGCCGCGGGATCATCATCCGCCCCCGCTCACACTCCCTCGAGTACAACGGCTTCTTCTTCCTCTTCTACCGGGGGCACCAGCTCGAACACATCGCATACGATGGGTGCAGGCTCTCCGTCCACCGCATCGCATGAAGCGGCCTCCACTTCTTCCGCATCCTCTACCACCACCTCTTCGGGGTCCGGTTCATCCGGAGCCGGCGGAGCAGCGCTTGCCGCTGGAGCGGGCGTAGTTGCGGCAGGGGCCGGAGCAGCGGCGCTTTCCGCATCCTCTCCTTCTTCTTCTGTCGATTCTTCTCACGACGACGACAGCGTTGTTATTATTGAAGATGACGTGCCGGAAGCCAAAGTGATGGCCTCCGCACCCACGCCCTCTGCGCCGCAGACGCGAGAAGAGGACGAAATCATCATTCTCGATGACGATGAAGACGAAATTATTCTGACCCAGGACGACGAGCTGGAAGTGATTGAAGAATCACACCATGCTTCCCCTGCGGCCAGCATGACAGCATCATCACCCGGCGGGTCCAAACCGGTTGAGTCAACCGCTCACGGCGCTCATTCAGACGACATCGTTCTGGAAGATGACGATAACCTGGGTGTCTTTGACGTTGATGACGATGACGACTTCCTGATCGTAGAGGAAGAAACCAAGTAGGAACCGTTGTGAGCTCCGCAGCACCAACAGCCACTGATACACGCGGAGCGGTTCAGAATGTCAACCGCGTGAGCGTAGACATCATGGGTGAGCGTTACTGGATCCGCGGCGACGCGGATACCGGCTATATTGCTGAAGTGGCGCGGGAAGTGGATAACCGCATGCGCCTGCTCCGCTCCTCTTACCCGGATATGTCCAAGTCCCGCATTGCCATCCTGACCGCCATCAACATGGCGGACGAGCTCCTGAATGAGCGGCGCAAAGAGCGCAATGACGGGTCAGAAGAAGTTCTCCGCCGCACGCAGCAACTGATCGAACTCTTGGATGAGGGCCTTTCGGCCGAGCTCCCCGAATAACCCCCCACTTTGAGCCAAGCAGGCGAGGGTGAAACCACATGTGCCGTAACCGGGAAATTTCTGGGGGCCTGTTTACCAGGTGGGTTTCCTATCGACTGCTTCTGCCTTCCCTAAAAGGGCATGACATCCACAGCCAAACACGGAATCCCTCAGAAATAGTGTTGGCCCAGAAATAGACGGTCCTCGAACACCGCAGTCTCAGGCGAAAATAAGGGTCATATGGATTTGGTCAAGCACGCAATCAGTTTCAACGCCAGGATTTCCAAACAGGAAGCCCGTCGCACAGCCAAGGAAATTTGGCAGACGGCCAAGAGCTCGCCCGGAGTGGAAGAGGCTCTTCTCACGAACCTGATGCGATGCTACAAGTCGCTCCCTGATCCCCGGCGTGTCCTCGCCTTCCTGCCGATGGGGGACGAAGTGGACATCCGGGCGTTCATGGCAGGTCTTCATGCCGACGTTTACATTCCGCGCGTCACTGGTCCCTCCAGCATGGAATTCTGTCTCTATCGCAGGGCTGGACGCATTCTAAATGAGGCCGTTCCCGGCTACATGGATATCCCGGGGGCGCCGCCGGGAGCTGAAACGCTGGCCGCTGGGTTGGACAAGACCGACTTGGTCATTGTTCCGTCTCTGGGAGCTAACCCGTCGGGTACGCGTCTTGGTCGGGGTGGAGGCTATTATGACCGCTGGCGGGATCGTATCCAACGTGCGAATAAGCTTGCCGTTATTCCGGGGGACGCAATCCATATTCCATTTGCGGGTG
>JACPZR010000017.1 GCA_016195395.1 Spirochaetia bacterium | reverse complement strand
CGAGCACCCCGATGAGAGAGATGGTCCCGCCCGGACGGACGCTCTTGATGGATTTTTCGAGCGTTCCCGCGCCTCCTACTTCAACCACGTGGTCCACGCCTTGGTTCTGCGTGGCCGAGCGCACCGCCTCATCCCAGTCCGGAGTATCTTTGTAGTTTATGACGTGCGCGGCCCCGAGAGCCTTGAGGTGGTCCGCCTTTGCGTTATCTGATGTGGTGGCAATGACACGTGCGCCGTGCAGCCGCGCAAACTGAAGCGCAAAGATCGACACCCCGCCGGTCCCCTGTACCAGCACTGTATCCCCGGCTTTGATTGGTCCGTACGTAACAAGGGCGCTCCATGCGGTCAGGCCGGCGCAGGCAAGTGAAGCGCCCTCTTCAAAGGACAAGTGATCAGGCATGCGGACAACGGAGTGTGCGGGGACGTTGATGGCTTCCTGAAGAGTGCCGGGAGTGCGCCCGCCCAGCGTCCGGTGGGGAGTGTTCCGGTCCGGGGGGCCGGAGAGCCAGCCCAGAGAAGGGAGCAGGATAACGTTATCTCCGATCTGCGGCACATATCCGCCCGAAAGGACGTCGCTTCCGGGACCCACGGTCTCGATGACGCCTGCCCCGTCAGACAAAGGAGTCAGAGGCAGCGGAACACGCGGGTCGTACTGCCCCTGGATCATCAGAATGTCACGATAGTTGAGAGAGGACGCTTTCAGACGGACACGCACTTCCCCTGGTCCCGGTCCCGTTTCCGGTTTTTGGACCATGTGCAGGTTTTCCAATCCAAAGGCATTTTCAACCTGGTAACATCTCATCAGTGCGCCTCGTCCCAGTTGGCCCCGAACCTATAGTCCACGCGGAGGGGAACGTCGAGTTTGACCGCGTTCTCCATTCTCCCTTTGGCGATGGCAAGCACCTTGTCCTTCTCTTTGGGGAGTACATCGAAAAGAAGTTCGTCGTGCACCTGAAGAATCATCTGGGAAGCAAGTCCTGCCTTGGTCAGGTCATCGTGAATCTGAATCATGGCGATTTTGATGATGTCGGCGCTTGTCCCTTGTATGGGCGTGTTAATCGCGGTGCGCTGCGCGCCTTCGCGTCGGAAGCGGTTCTGCGCTTTGATCTCAGGAATCTGCCGCCGACGTCCGGTGAGGGTTTTTACAAAGCCGTTCTCTTCCGCAAAGGCGATGGTCTCATCCATGTAGCGTCGAACGCCCGGATATGCGGCAAAAAACTTTTCAATGTAGACTTTGGCTTCCGCGCGCGGGATGGAGAGACTCTGGCCCAGACCGTAATCCGTGACGCCGTAGATGATGGAGAAATTGACCACTTTGGCTTTGGACCGCATGTCCGGGGTAACGTCCTTTTCTGCTACTCCAAACACGGAGGCGGCGGTGCGCGCATGGACATCAAGGCTCTCTTTCTGGAAGGCCTCCATGAGCGCGGGATCGCGCGAGAAGTGCGCCATGATCCTCAGTTCAATCTGCGAGTAGTCCAGCGAGAGGAGTTCATTGCCCTTTGCCGGCACGAATCCCCGGCGGATGGCGCGGCCCAGGTCTTCCCGCACCGGAATGTTCTGTAAATTGGGATCGTTGGAGGACAGCCGGCCGGTAGCGGCGATGGCCTGGCTGAAGCTTGTATGAATGCGGCCCGTCTGCGGGTGCACCAGAAGAGGCAGCGCGTCAATGTAGGTGGACTTGAGTTTGCTGTACTTGCGGTGGTCCAGGAGATCGTCTACCACGGTGTGTTTGCCGCGCAGATCCTCGAGCACTGACTGGTCTGTGGACAACCCCGTCTTGGTCTTTTTCCCGGACGGCAGCTGGAGCTTCTTCTCGATTCCAGCGTGTCCAGTTTCTTGAGAAACTCCCGTGACATGTTGTTGAAGTATTCTGAATCAATGGCCACGCCCGCTTCTTCCATGGCGGCAAGCACAGGAATGAGCGGAAGTTCAATCTCCTCGTTTATGTGAGAGAGCTTCTGCTTTTGAAGACGCTCCCGGAGCTGGTGGGAAATCCGGAGCGTCAGGTCGGCGTCTTCGCACGCGTAGTCAGAGATGTTCTCCGGCGGCAAGAGGTCCATCGTCAGTTTGTTCCGTCCCGCGCCCACCACGTCTTCGTACTTGATGGTCTGGTGGCCCAGGAGATCCAGGCTGATGTCGTCGAGATTGTGGCGGCGGACGTTGGGATTGAGGAGGTAAGAAGCGATCATCGTATCGAATGCCAGGCCGGCCATGTCCAAGCCGTGGCGCCGCAGGACAAGCATGTCGTACTTAGCGTTCTGCCCCGTCTTCTTGATGGCTGGATTGGCGATGAGTTTCCGGAGAAGGGGCGCCGCGTCTGCCAGCGGGATGCCCGCCTTTGCGTAGGGCGCTCCCTCGGGAGGAATGGCAACGTAATAGGCCTGACCTTCTTTGGCTGACAGCGACACTCCCACGAGCCGCGCGCGCATTGGCTGCTCGGAGTCCGTCTCTGTATCTACGGCCAGTTCTTTGGCCGTGGCAAGTTTCTTCACCACCGCTTCCAGTTCAGGCAGTGTTCCGATCAGGGAGTATTCGACTCCTTCCAGTGTAGTACGGGCGATTGGTTTTTGCTCCTGTTCAAAGAGCGACCCGGTGCCCTCCGCCGCCGCGGCCTTCTTTCCTTTCTTGACCGCTTTCTTTGCCGTTTGTTCTTCCGACTCTTCCGTCTTGGCCGGTGGTTTGCCCGTTCCTTTGGATCCCGACTTGTCTGCTTTCTTGGCGCCTTCCGTTTGCGTGCGCCGCGCCGTGTCGACTCCGGCGGCCTGGCTATCGGATTTGCCGGCGGCTTTGATGAGATCGCTCGCGATGAGTTGGTAGCCGCTTTGCCGGAAGAGTTGGATAACGTTATTCTGTTTGTAGTCGGGAGTGGCCAGGTCGCTTTCAGAAAGCGGGGCCACCTGCGGCGGGTCTTTATCCAAGGATGCCAGTTCCTTTGAAAGAAAGACGTTATCTTTCGACTCGACGAGCTTGGCCGCCACGGTTTTGCTTTTGATCTTATCGATGTTCCTGTAAATCTTGTCGATGCCGCCGAAATCCTGTATGAGCTGTGCTGCGGTTTTAGGGCCGATTCCCTTGGCTCCAGGGATGTTGTCGGACGAGTCTCCCACGAGGGCCATATAGTCCGGGATCTGCTCTACGGTGACTCCGAGTTCCTGCTTTACCCAGTCAGGATCGATGACGGTAAATTCCGTCACGCCTTTGGATCCGCGCACCATCGAGACGTTCTTTGACAAGAGCTGGTAGCAGTCCTTGTCCCCTGTAATCAATACGACGCGGCGCTTGGCGCCGAACTTGCGGCTCAGGGCGGCCATCACATCATCCGCTTCGTATCCGGGGGCCTCAATGCTTGCAAAGCCGCAGGCGCGGACCAACGCCTTGATCTCGTCAATCTGACTGCGCAGGTCGTCCGGCATGGGTTTGCGCGTGGCCTTGTAGTCTTGATAAAGGTCGCCTCGGAAGGACAGGCCGGGAGCATCCCACGTGACCACGGTCATCGGCGGGTCATAGTCGGACAGGAGGCGAAAGAACATCCGGAAAAAGCCAAAGATGGCTTCCGTCGGCATGCCATCGGCATTGGTCAGATTGTGGCCGGCCAGCGCAAAATGCGCCCTGTATGCCATCGCGTGGGCATCAATGACTAATAGTTCAGCTTTGTTCTTCATGCTTAGAGCGCCACGGCTCGCACATCCTGTGCTCCCCCTGTCGCTGACTCCTATGCGGGCTATTCGCCCTACGCGGACATCCTGTCCGCGGTGTTCGCTTCGCGCCCACAGGCCTGCGGCCGGCT
>JACPZR010000016.1 GCA_016195395.1 Spirochaetia bacterium | reverse complement strand
GGTGGAACTTCGCAAAGACGACGCTCCCAGCGGGATTCAATTCAGGGAATGCTTGATTGATTATACAGCGTGCCCAAACGGGAACTGCATTAAGAAGTTGTTATAGCTGCCGAAGGCGAGACTTGAACTCGCAAGGGATTGCTCCCGGTGGATTTTGAGTCCACTGTGTCTACCATTCCACCACTTCGGCTGGCTTTGGACAAGGTGCGGACGCGGACCGGTGAGTAAAGCATTTTGCTATGGCGATCTTCCTTCTATTTCGACCCGGTGAGGCGTTTGCACCGGGTTCTACGATTGTCCTGAAACCGGATGAGCAGCGCCACGTCAAAGCGCGGCGGCTCCGTCCCGGCGAGACGATCTACGTAGGGGACGGGGCAGGCCGACGGTTCCAGACAGCATTGGGGCCTGACTACAAGACTCTGACAGAGGTCTCTCTGACGGTTCACACGCAGGCAGAACCCCGCCGTGTACTGTTTACAGCGATTCCTGACCCCGGCCGTTTCGAGTGGCTTCTCGAGAAGGCGGTCGAGACCGGTGTCACCGACGTTGTCCCGGTCATCTATTCGCGGTCTGCCAAATCCGCATACAACGCTGCGCGCGCGGAGAGAATCGTCCTTGCTGCAGCGGAGCAGTCAGAGCGATGGATCATTCCCCGGATTGAAAGCCCCGTTTTGTTTTCTGAGGCAGTTTCGCGCGCGCTTGAACTGGGATGTCTGGTGCTCGATGCGGGGGGTGGCGCACTACCGCAGTCGCGAAGGGCAGGCGCCTGTCTCGTGGGACCGGAGGGCGGCTTTACCGAAAACGAATTGCGTGACATTGACCAAGCTGGACTTCCCAAAGTTCGCCTGAACGCCGGAATCCTTCGCGTGGAAACAGCCGCCGTGGCCGGACTTGTGCTTCTGGCTCTGTCTTGACGTTGCTTCTTTAAGAATGAAGCGACCGCTTGTCAACGTCAAGCGCGGCCTCTTTGATTACCTCTGACAGAGTAGGGTGTGCGTGGCAAGTCCGTGCCAGGTCTTCCGACGAAGCGCCGAATTCAATCGCGAGCGCGCACTCAGCAATCAGTTCTGACGCACCGGGACCCACCATCGCCACTCCCAGTACCGTGTCTGTCTTTTTGTCCGCGATGATCTTAACCTGACCGTCCGGCTCATTCATGGCCTTGGCGCGTCCGTTGGGTCTGAACATGAATTTGCCCGTGCGGTATTCGCGGCCTTCTTTTTGCAGATCTTCTTCCGACTTTCCCACCCAGG
>JACPZR010000239.1 GCA_016195395.1 Spirochaetia bacterium | reverse complement strand
TGGGGTCTCTTCAACCGGCACGGTGCGGCAGGCGGCCAAGGTCAGAGCTGCCATCAATACGACGGCCGTGCGGTTAATGGAATACATCGTCGAAATTCTCACTCTTGCCGCCCGTGGAGGCGCGGACGATGGCCGGGCTTCTGCATGTCTGGCGTCCGTGCTCGCGGTCAGCGATTACGCCGCGTCTGCAGCGCGTCACCGTGTCGCCTTCTGTGATAACGACCAAGTCATCCGACGTGAGGATCTTTGTTTCAAGGTCCATCCGCATCTTTTCGCCGTTCATGACACTCTTGCCCGGCTCCAGGTAGCTCACTTTCCCCGTGATCTCAACGGCATGCTTGTCGTAATCGATATCGCCTCTCTCGCCGGTTAGGATGCCCACGGTCCTTCCAGTCAGGTCGAACTGCTCAAATTTGAAATCGTAAGCGACGGTCCTCTTCTGTTCCTGATCCTTCCGGTAGATGTAGGCTTCGCCGGCGGTGAGTGTCCATTCCTTCTTACCGCTGGGAAACAGCGACGTGCGTTTGAAATCGCGGAGACGTATGTTTGCGTCCATTTCGCGTGTGCGTTCTTTCACAAGTACGAATGCGTCATCTTTACACGCAGTCAGAGACAGAAGAGCCGGTAAAGCGAGCAGAGAAATCGTACGAATGAGCCTGCCCATACGACAGCCTAGCCGGAGAGAACCGGCATGGACGGAAGAATCCGCGTCTTCACTGTGTGATCCAGCTCCACCAATCCCTTCAGGAGGTCCGCGGTCTTGTCCAAAAAGAACTGGTTGCTTGAATCCGACCAGGCGGACGGGGGATCGGGATGCACCTCCATGAAAATTCCCTCAATGCCGACGGCAATCGCCGCCCGCATGAGCACGGGCGCAAATGTGCGGTCACCGCCGCTCTCTTTGCCGCCTCCCGGGAGTTGCGTACTGTGTGTCCCGTCAAAGACAACAGGGGCGTTGAAACGGTGCATGATTTCCGGACTCCGTGGATCGAACACGAGGTTGTTGTACCCGAAGGAGGCACCCCGCTCCGTAATCAGATAACGTTTCGATCCGCGGCCTTCAATCTTACTCACGATGTGTGCAGCGTCCGCGGGAGCCATAAACTGACCTTTTTTAACGTTGACCCACCGGCCGGAATCCGCGCAGGCGATGATCAGGTCCGTCTGGCGTGAAAGGAATGCGGGAATCTGAAGAATGTCAACAACCTCAGAGACCGCCTTGACCTGAGCGGTTTCGTGAACGTCAGTCAGCACCGGAACGTTATATGTCTTCTTTATGTATTCCAGATCGCGAAGCCCCTCGTCGATTCCGGGCCCTCGCCGGCTGTCCCCGGATGAGCGGTTGGCCTTATCAAAGCTGCTTTTAAATACGAAAGGAATGCCAAGGTCCCGGCAGAGGGGAAGCATGGTGCCGCAGACACGGTCCAAAAGAGACCGCGACTCAATAACACAGGGCCCGGCAATCAGAAAGAAAGGATTCTGCCCCCCGATCTTTGCCCCGGCCAAAAATTCGCGCTCAGTTACCATTAGATTCATACAACGGGGAGCCCCCGTCCGTGGCAACCAGGAAACGACGTTTAGTGGCGGACTGCGGCTGCGATAAACCCAGCAAACAAGGGGTGGGGGCTGACCGGTTTGCTTTGGAATTCGGGATGGAACTGGCATCCCAAAAACCACGGATGTCCTTTCAGCTCCACAATCTCTACCAGCTGTCCGTCCGGACTCATGCCGGAAAACACCAGACCGTGCTCTTCAAATTCTTCCCTGTAGCGAAGCGTGAACTCAAATCGGTGTCGATGACGTTCGGAAATCTTTGCACGTTTGTATTCCTTGTGTGCAAGCGTCCCTTCTGATACCAGGCACGGATACGCGCCCAAGCGCATGGTGCCGCCTTTCATCTCCACGCCGTGCTGTTCCTCAAGCAGGGAGACCACAGGGTAGTCCGTCGCTGGATTGAATTCAGTGGAATTGGCCCCTTTGAATCCCAGAACGTTCCGGCCCATTTCAATCACGGCGCACTGCATACCCAGACAGATTCCAAAAAACGGGATCTTCTTTGTCCGGGCATAGTGGATGGCCATCAGTTTGCCCTCAATCCCCCGCCCCCCAAAGCCGCCCGGAACCAGTATGCCATGTACATCTTTGAGTTCCGACATGGAGCCGGTCTCTTCCAGGTCCTGCGGATTCACTTTCACGAATTCAACCGACGCTTGGTTTGCAATGCCGCCGTGCATCAGCGCTTCATACAACGAACGATACGCATCCTGGAGTTCGATGTACTTTCCAACTACGGCGATCCTGACGGTTTTCTTTGGGTTATGGATAACGTTCAGAATCTCGCCCCACCGGCGGAAATTCAAGCGCGGGCTTTCGATCTCGAAGTGATCGAGCACCACTGTGTCCAATGATTCCTTTCTGTACATCTCAGGGATTTCATAGATGCTTGATGAAATATCACAGGCAGAAATGATGTTGTCCTCTTTCACGTTGCAGAAGAGCGAAAGCTTCTCTTTCATGTCGCGCGTCAGCGGATTCTTTACGCGGCAGACAAGCACATCCGGCTGGATCCCGAACTGCATGAGCTCTTTAACGCTGTGCTGGGTAGGCTTGGTCTTGGCTTCACCGGCCACAGTGATCGTGGGCACCAGGGTGAGGTGCACAAAGCAGACATTCTCTTTGCCCCGGTCACGGCGCATCTGCCGGATGGCTTCCAAAAACGGAATCCCTTCGATGTCCCCCACAGTCCCGCCGATCTCGACGATGCAGAAGTCCACTTCTCCGTCCCGGGCAAGGTCCGTGATTCTCGACTTGATTTCATTTGTAATGTGCGGGATCACCTGCACGGTACGGCCCAGGTAGTCTCCACGCCGCTCACGCGTGATGACGGCATTGTAAATCTGGCCCGTGGTAACGCTGTTCGCGCGCGTGAGCTTTGTATTGGAAGTAAAACGTTCGTAGTAGCCCAGGTCCAGGTCCGTTTCGGCGCCGTCATCGGTCACGTAGACTTCCCCGTGCTGGAACGGGCTCATGGTGCCGGGGTCGATGTTGATGTACGGGTCCATCTTCTGGAGGGTGACTTTGTAGCCCCGGTTTTCAAGGAGGCAGCCGAGGGCAGCTACTGTAACGCCCTTTCCCAGCGACGAGCAGACACCCCCCGTAATGAAGATGTATCGAGTGGACATAATCCAGGCACCATTCCATGGACACCTCAAACGTAGAAGCGATTTTTTGGGGGCCTCTGAAAAACGTGGTTCGCGTGGAGCTCCGGCCGAAGTCTCTGACTAGCCAACAGGCTTACTATCTCTTACTTGTCCATCAGCCCTATCTTATGGTAGAATGTAGTGCGACTGAGGCCCAGATCGCGGGCGGCCTTGGCTTTGTTGCCGCCGGATCGGATCAGGGCGTCTTGAATCACGAGGTTTTCCAGTCGGCGCAGAAAGTCGTCCAAGGTCTCATCCGAGCGGCGTTCCAAGGTGACAGGCCTTGCATCCACGCCGGACGGCAGCGAGCCCGGCTGCGTCAGGTCCGGAAAATCAGCCGGGCCTAACAAGTCGCCCTCTGCATTGGCAAAGGCGCGCAACAGCGTGTTCTCCAGTTCACGGACGTTGCCGGGCCAACTCTGATTTTTCAGAAGTCCCATCGCTTCGTGAGAGATCCGCGCTCTGGGCCTGTCAAAGCGGCGCGCAAAGCGACCGAAGAAATGCTCGATGAGGGCGGGAATGTCTTCTCTTCTTTCGCGAAGCGACGGCAGGCGGATGCTGATTACGTTCAGCCGATAGTAGAGGTCGGCGCGGAAGAGCCCCTTCTCCACGCGGTCCTTCAGGTCCCGGTTGGTGGCTGCAATGATGCGAATGTCCACCGGAACCGCCTTACCGCCCAAGCGGGGAACCTTCCGGTCTTCGAGAACACGCAGGAGCTTCACTTGAAGCGACTCGGAGATTTCGCCGATCTCATCGAGGAAAAGCACCCCGCCCGATGCCTGCTCAAAGAGGCCCTCATAGCTCTTGTCCGCCCCGGTGTACGCGCCGCGTTCATGCCCAAAGAGTTCATTCTCTAGAAGTGAATCCGCAATGGCCCCGCAGTTTACAGCAATGAACGGCTTGTCCGAGCGGTCGCTTTTGCTGTGAATCAGGTGCGCGGCCAGGTCCTTGCCGCTCCCTGTTTCACCCAATATGAGAACGCTCTCCTGATGTCGGGCCGCTTTTTCAATCTCCTGGATCGCCTGCTCCATGGTGCGGCCCCTGTAGACAATCTCACGGTCGCCGTTGACCGCGATCGACCGCTGGATGGGCCCGCCGGGCGGCTCTCCCTCATTGATGAGAGCGCTGTTCACCCTCACAACGCGGCTGTAGTCGTCCGCGTTCTTGAGGGAAACAGACAAAGCCGCGGCGATCGTCCGGATGGTGGCCAGCTCCGAATGGAAGAATGGAGTGCTCCCCTGCTTGCGACCCAAAAGAAAGACAGCGAGGAGCCGCTGGCCGTGAACCACAGGCATGAAGACCTCAAATCCCATAGCCGCCAAATCGTCACGGGCTCTCTCAGCATAACGCCAAAGACGCGGAGGCGGCCTCCTCCCAAAGCTCCCTGGCGACGGCAGTTCAAGAGAAAAATCACGGGACGACTGGTGCGCAGCCATAGCAAGGACTCTCGTCACCCGCACATTTCCGTTCAGATTCCGGAGGAGCGAGATCTGCGCGGACGACTTCAGGTCGCCCGGTTCAGGAAGCAATATGCGAAACCGCCCTCCGGCCGGGACTACGGCCACGGCGCTCTCTGTCTGAAAGTGCATCTTCAGAAGCACAGCGACGTCATGACACACTTCGTACACGTCACGTTCTACGTCCGCGGCAAGACCAAGCACCTGCCGCACGACGTCCTCAGGGTCGCGCAGTCGCCCCATCAGCATTCCCTTTGCTACGGGAAACAGATAGGCAATCACAGCGTGTGTGAACAGAAGCGCAAAAAAGAGTGACAGGCTCACATGGAGTTCAAGGTCCCGGAGTATGCCCGCCAGATAGACACCCACGGGCACATACACAGCGGACACACCGATCGATGTGATGAAGAACAGAAAACTGACGTTATGAAGCGAGCTCTGGATATCGTAGATTCCGTTCCTCGCGATCCCTACAAAAATCACGATCGTTACAAAAATCGCAGCGGCCGGGCCCACCCATGAGTAACGTTGAAATCCGATGGAAAACGTTGGAATCACGTAGGAAAACAAGAACGCAAATAGAACAGCGGGACCCATTCCTACCAGCGTGTAGGAGAGGCGCGTTCGGTACACGGGCCGGTCCTCATGAAAACGATGGTAGACGAGAACACCAAAGCCCGCAAATACCAAAAGGAAGGTCCAGATGGAGCCGACATGGAAGAATACCCCCCTGTCCCCGATCACGGCGCCCTCTACCAGGCGCAGATTGGACAGATACTGTGGGAAATAAGGGAGCGTGGCAACAAGGAGGGTGGCGAGTCCGGTAACCCATAGCGCAAGGCGCTGTCTGCGATCCGGAGGGATTTCCCGAAATGTAATGCCAAAATAAAGAACGGTCCAGCCCAGAAACACACCGAACATTCCCGCAATCGAGGCGGGGAGCGGCTGAGGCCCAAACACCAAAGCCCACAGCCGGAGCGCGGCACTCGCGCCGCTCCAACCTGAGTAGACTCCTATCATTAATAGAAAAGCCTTGAGGGATGATGCCGTCTTTCTCCGCTTCCATGTGACAGATGCGGTTAGAATCGCAAGCGCCAAGCTGGCGAGGGTGTGTAGCCCAAGGATCAGTGCCACGAACATGCCACGCCATCAGACAAGTCCGGCTGCGCGGAGGAAAGACTTTTCCTCACATGTGGGCGTAAAAAAGCAGCAAAAAGTGCTCTGGCCACATGTCCAGTATTTGAACGACGAATTTCCGGACATGTCCAGTTTTTCGACACCTATTTTGGCAGCAAGACGATAACCCCGAGACAGCCACCGGGCCGGCCCATAGGCCTATGTGGGCGCAAATCGAAGAAATGGGCCATTCTGTGACATTAAACCCCAATTGTAGGAACTCTTACATGTGAGACCTGCTCCATGGCACAGTCTTTGCTAAGTATCCGTTAAGAGTGAGGGGAAGGTAATGCAGAGGACGGTGTTCAAATGAGCGAAAACGCAAACGGTTTTCACGGGACGATGGCCGGGGCGATTCTCACCGCTTCGGCCCCGTCCGCCGTGATGGATTCAGGTAGAGGCCGCTTCGATGTCCACGGACGCACAGACAAATACTCCGTGGTGCGGCATGATCTCCGCGAGTATTACTCCAAGGTGGCACGCGACCATGACCAGGTGTATGCCGACACCCGCCTGCATTCACATATAGCGCCGGCCATGGACCCTGTCTCCGTGGCTCTCGCGGGCCGCGACGTTCTCGATATCGGCTGCGGTACGGGCTACTGGACCCAAGAGATTGCCCGGGTTGCAGACCGCGTTCACGCCGTTGACTACTGTTTGGACATGGTCCGTCGGGCGGAGAAGCGCACCTACGCATGTCCCGTCCGCATCACACTCGACAATGCTCTGACGCTCGACCGTGTGTCGTCGCGGCATAGCGGCGCCTTCCTTGGTTTTTTCTGGCGACACATCCCCCGCATTCTGGTCCGGACGTTCCTGGAGACGCTCCATGAGCGCCTGGTCCCGGGGGGCGTGGTTGTGATCATGGACAGCGGTCCAGGTCGGTTCCCAAGAAAGATCGAGGGCGCTTCAGAGCGTGACCAATTCTACCGGAAGGAACTCCCCGACGGAAGTGTCTATGACGTAATCCACAATGTGCCCTCCCAGGCTGAGCTCCGCGCCTTTGTGTCGGAATACGCGCACGACGCGCAATATTTCCGCTACGGCGATGTCTTTGTGTTCACATACACCCTCAAATCCGAGGCTGTCTATGAATGATTTGAAGAAAGAAATCCTGGTGTCGATCGGTCTCGGCATGGGCGATTCCATCTTTGAGGGTCGCTCGTCTGCTGTCCTTGTGCGGATGATGGCAGCGCAGCGTTTGCAGCCCGCCATGCAGCGGCTAGCGGATTACGGCGAGCCAATTCTTCCGCCCAGTCCAAAAATGATGCAGTTGGTCTACTTTGTGGTGAGAAACGGAGAGACCAGCAGCTACACCGTCCGGGAATCTTACAAAGTAATCTCAAGCGTGATCGATGAACACCTCCGCCTCTACGGAAAACCCCCGCGCCAGCAGGAGCAGGACATGGAGGCGGCCTATAACGATCTGGCCCTGGCAACCGGCCGTCGAAAGAAACAAGAGAGACAGGAGCATCAAAATCTGACCAATCGGCTCTGGGCCGACATGATCGGCTGACCGCCGCGGGCGATCAGGCACTTCCTTGTCAGTCACTTCATCAGGTGTTCTTGATTTGGGTCACAAGCGACGTTGTGGAATGACCTTCCACGAACGGTAGAAATACCACGCGGCCCCCTCCCTCACGGACGACGTCTTCCTCGGGGATCCTCTTCCCTTCATAGTCAGCGCCTTTCGTATGAATGCTGGGGCGGATGATCCGGATCGTTTCCACCGGCGTGTCTTCTTCAAAGCAGGTTACATAGTCCACGCAGGCCAGTCCCGCCAAGAGAAACATCCTATCGGCAAGCTTGTTCAGCGGACGCGTGGGACCCTTCAGGCGCTGGACGGAAGCGTCGGCATTGACGGCCACGATGAGCGCATCACCCAGGTCTCTGGCGCGCGCAAGATAAGAAAGGTGACCCCGGTGCAGAATATCGAATACGCCGTTTGTAAAAACGACGGTTCTTCCAGACGCCGCTTTGTCCAGTTGCAGCCGAAGCTCCGCCCGGTTTATAAAGAGTTTCGATACGATCTGCTCAAGCGCGGCCAACGACGGATGCTCCCGGCGGATGCGCGCGTAGTTCGTTCTCAAGTTCCGCGGGCGTCACAACCGCCGCGCCAATGTGACCCACGACAATCCCGGCCGCTACATTTGAAAGAACCGCAGCATTCTCAATCTCCGCACCAGTTGCCATGGCCGCGGTCAGAACGGAAATCACAGTATCCCCGGCCCCGGTAACGTCGAATACCTCACGGGCTACGGTGGGAATATGAATGCAGCTTCGGTCGGAGCGACGGATGAGCGACATCCCCTTTTCTCCGCGCGTGATCAGGACCATCGCTGCGGACAACTTGTCCACAATCTCGAGACCGCCTTCGTGGACGGCCGCGTCCGTGACCAATTTCCTTCCCAGAAAACGACCCGCCTCGTGATGGTTGGGAGTCAAAATATCCACGCCCTTGTACGACGAGAAGTGAGTCACCTGCGGATCTACGGCGATGAACACACCCCGCTCTTTGGCCAAGTCCACCGTTCTCTCGATGATTTCCGGAGTCACCACACCCTTATCGTAGTCAGAGAAGATGATCCCGCGCGCTCCAGCCATCCGTCTCTCAATGAAAGCCAGGAGCGCCCTTGTTGTGGCCTCGGCAGGCGCGCGCACTTCTTCGCGGTCGATCCGGCATATCTGCTGCGTGCCCGCGAGGACCCGCGTCTTACAGGTAGTGGGAATCCCCTGCACAGGCACCAGACAGATGCCGTCATCATGAACACCCGATGTTTTCATTGATTCAATGAGTTCACGACCGTCCGCATCATCTCCCACGATCCCCGCAACGGCGGTTTCCGATCCTAAGGCGCGCAGGTTTCTTACGACGTTGCCCGCGCCTCCGGGAACGCGCCGGCGGCTCCGTTCATGGACAACGGGCACGGGCGCTTCAGGCGAGATTCGTTCCACAGTGCCCACCAAATACTCGTCTATCATGAAGTCACCGATGACAAGGATGTTCGTGGCGCCGAGGCGGCTCGTGAGCTGGATCAAGTCCGATTGGGTTTGAGTCACTTCTTTCTTACCAGAAAGGCTACAGCGCAGCGCGATAACGCTTTGCGGCCCCCTTCGCTTCCAGTAATCCGCGTGATATCGTTCATGTCGAGAAAAACATCGCTTCTGCCGGCGCCGGTCACACCCGCCGCAAACAGATAGTACGGCGCAAAGCCAAGCCTCTTGTCTTTCATTGCCTGCTCCCGAGACGTGTGATACGAGACCACTCCCATGTCTACCGCGCAGCGGCGGGATGCAGTCGTGGCGCCATAGATCAGCCGGCCGTGTTCGGAAAGCACCCGGGGCTCAAGGGCGGGGATGAAGTCTTTGAATTCGCTCACGTCGATGAGCACGCCGGTGATGTTGTCAGTGATCGCGCCCGGTTCCGATTCGGGAGATACGTCAGACCCGTAACGGGCTACCTCCCAGGTACGTGGAATACACCAGAGCCATGCCCGCGGGGTCGAGTTTTGCCAGAAAGGCATCGGGGCCACCGCCCGGGGTGGCCTGTAGCGGATTGACCGTCGGGAAACCAAAGTAGGTATATCCCGTCACGTAGGCATCGCCTACGGAATCTACCGCGATCGCCACACCAGAGTCAGGAGCGTTTCCTCCCAGGTAGGTGGAGTAGACGAGAGCAGACCCGGCCGCGTCAAGCTTGGCCACAAAGGCGTCTTCGGTATCACCCGGAGTTCCTTGCATGGCATTCGCCGTTGGAAAGTCACTTGACTGCGTGGCCCCCGCCACATAGACATTTCCGGATCCATCCACCGCAATGCCCCGACCCTGGTCTGTCTGACTGCCCCAAGGTACGTGGCATACACCAGCGCCGTCCCCGCTGCGTTGAGTTTCGCCACAAAAGCATCAACACCGCCGCCGAGTGTGCTCTGCGGAGGCCCGGCCATGGGAAAGTCGGATGACTCGGTCGATCCCGTTACGTAGGCATTACCAGCGGCATCTATCGCAATGTCTTCGGCGTAATCTCCCCCGCTGCCACCCAGATAGGTGGAGTACACCAGCGTCGGGTCAATAACAAGGGGATGATTCTTGTCGTAGGGTGACACCTCAAAGCTATAGGCAAATTCGCGGTTCAGGATTGCTTCGTCGCGTATACTCCTCGCAATGACATTCTTTCTTTGTGACTGGCTGACGAGTTTGAACTTCCCCGCAACATCCACCCGCTTCCCCTCGATCTCCTGATACACGACCGGTTTTCTCTGAAGAACTTTGCCGTCTTTCAGCCCGATTTCCAGATCCCCCTCCTCCGTCACGCGCAACCCCTTGATCCCCTCGTATGCCAGTTTGACCTTCGAGGGATCCGCGCCCGGCTTGACAACAATGTCGTACTCCAATGACCGGTTGTTCCCATAGAACTTTATGTCGATGCCGGGGTAGATCTCCTGATACACAACGGCCTGGTAGGTGGGGACATTGGTCTTCCACTTCCTTGGATCGTTGCCAATGAAATAGTTGACCTTCCCTTCCTGCATCCCCTCCGCCACGATCTTGGGATGCTTGTTGGCTCCCAGGGGGATGAGTTTGAGTAGGGTGGATTGGGGGTCTGGTTTCGAGGTCGGTGCGTTGGCACTATTCTGTAGGCCGCTGATCGTTGAGACTGGGTTGGGCGTATGGCCATACGCCCCTACGGAACCAGAGGCCAAATCGGGTCGCCCGGCATGTATGTAGGGGCGGGGCCTCGCCCCCGCCGTCTGCGTACCCGCGCCCACGGGCGGGGCGACCCAGCGGGCCGCTCCTACGAGGGACAAATAGATCCCGTCCTTCGTGAAGTACGTGGCGTGGCCGCTGCCCTTTTCGTAGAACTTGACCTTCTTGTCCACCTGCCCATCGTTCTGGATGAAGGACAGTGGGAGCTTGCCGTAGGCGCTGACGACCTGAGCTTTGTTCGCGTCGCCGGGCGAGGCGGCCGGTTCGGCGGCTATTCCATGGGAAAGGAAGGGAAGGAAGAAAAGACTTCCGAGGATGGTCATCCAGACGAACGACATCCCTGTACGGCGCCGGAACCAAGTCTGATCTGAGATCATGGCGAACTCCCTCCCCTGAAAGGGTATAGCGAGCGTCTTCCCCGCAGCCTGCTGCGGGGTTAGCGAGCGAATATAGATAGCCCTTCCTTGCCCTTCGAAGATCCCCTGCAGCTTGCCGCAGGGAGCTTCAACGTGCTGACGGTGTC
>JACPZR010000238.1 GCA_016195395.1 Spirochaetia bacterium | reverse complement strand
CTTGTAATCAGCGATTTTGGAGAAGTTGCGTGGTTTTGGGTTGAGCGCTGCGCCGGCAGGGCCGTCGCCTTTACCCATTGGGCCGTGGCATGTAGAGCAGCGTTCCGTGAAGAGCTTCTTGGCTTTCGCTGAATCTTCGTCAGACATAGCACTGGCGGTTTGGGTGGTCGTTGCATCTTCTGCTGCTTTCTTTTTGCAGTTATTGGCTACGGCCACTGCAACAAAGAGAGCCAGGAAAAGTGCGCTGACTCGCGTAATTTTGTTCATTCCTGAACCTCACAAGACGTATTTGCCTGACCAAAGGCAGGCAAGCCAGAGCCGTTGCTCAAGGTTTTTCGTGCAACTAGAAAAGGGGAATCAGAGTCATTCCTTGCCAGTCTTGATCTGCGCGCGCGCGGCTTCAAAACCTGACTGTCGCACTTGTTGAAAGGCGGGCCCGGTCCCGGACAAGGCTTCTTCATCGGGGTCCGCAATCTCTATCTTTATTTCGTTAATTGGGCACTTCATCTGCGCGGAGTAGAAAGGCTTGTCTCCTGTGACATTGATGACGATCAATCGGTCTGCTTTGAATACGGCGCAGGCTTCTTCCACCGGGACGGCCGCGCCGCGGTCCGCGCCGGGGTCCAGATACTGCATGGTTGTCCCCTGAAAGATGAACGGATTGTTTGCGCTGTGTGCCACCGCCGCCGCGAGGCTGCCTTTGTCCGCCACCACGAGCGCGAGGCCCTGCCCCCTCTTTTCCTGATACGACGTGGCAAAGCGTACCGGCATATCTTCGATGTTCATGGCTTTTACATAGTCGTTCAATGTGCGCTCAAAACGTTCGATGTCGTACTTCTTCATCAACAGCGTTCCTGTCAGACCCTCCAGAAGCCCGGAGAGGAGGAACACGAGGCCGTCTTTCCCTTTCATTTTTGACGCGGCCTTGCTTCCTTTCACAAAATCCTCAAGGAATTTCTCGCCGGCCTCCGCCTGGGTTCTCCGCGCGTATGCGTCGATCAGGCCTTTGTAGCGTTCCGCCAGATCCGCGTCAGGAGCGGATGCGTACAAACCTCCAATCACGGCGCCCATGCTGTTTCCGTACACGCAGTCGATCTTAACGTTAGCTGCGCGCAGGGCTTCAATGGCTCCAATGTGCGCCATACCTTTTGCGCCGCCCACAGAAAGCACAAGACAGGTCCGTTCGCCCGTGTGCGGAATGATCCACGCAATGGTCCTGCATCCGCCCAAAAAGCTCAACGCCAGCGCCAGTGCGGGTATCCATGCGAGAAGGCGGAGTCCGGTGTGGTTGAATCGACGTTCCATATGTTGCCGATAAGAAGCAAGGCGCGTAGAGGAAAGTAAAGCGGAAAAATCTGATTTGAATTGCGCATAATCGAGCCCCAAATCCAAGGGTTTTGTGAACATGTTTACGGAAAAACTTTCAACTTTCTTCCTCTGCGCAGCCGTAGTCCTTACGGCATGCTCCACGGAAAAGGCCATTGCGGAAAGCGATCTCTACGGCGTCACCAAGCCGGAGGATTACTTGATGGGCCGCTTCCGTCCGGAACCGCATGCGTTGTTTTCTCCTGTGTCTGAATTCAAGATTCCTGAAAAAGGAGCGCGTCAGTACCTGCGCAAAGAGGCGGCCAAAGCGTTAGCGGAGATGCTCGCAGCGTTTCAGGCAGAACACCCCAAGGTCGACTTCTGGATTACCAGCTCCACACGCAACTGGGACAGCCAGAAAAGCATCTGGGAAGGGAAGTGGAACGGTCGCATTCATGTGGAAGGGAAGCGTTTGGACAAGGCGTATCCCGATGCCCTCAAGCGAGCGCGGAAAATTCTGGAATACTCTTCTATGCCGGGCACCAGCCGACATCACTGGGGCACCGACTTTGACATGAACGAGCTTTACAACGATTACTACAAGACAGGCAGCGGCAAGATTCTGTACGACTGGATGCAGACGAATGCCGCCAAATATGGTTTCTGTCAACCCTACACAGCGGGAAGAGAGAAGGGGTACCACGAAGAGCGCTGGCACTGGTCGTATAAGCCGCTGTCTAAACCTCTCTTGGACGAATGGAAAAAGCGTCTGGGTGAGAAAGCCGGGCTGGCCGAGGCAGGGCTCTTTGCGGGGTCAGAGAAGGCGGGCACGCTTGCCGTTGAGTATGTGACATCCGTCAACCCTGACTGCCAGTAGAAGGCAGCGGAATTATCCTGGCGGAACCGGCTTGACGTTTCCTTTTGAGACCGCTGGGGTGTCAGGATGAATTCGTACCGCAAGGGAACGCCCGCGGACGGCCAGGTGTGGCGGATATCCATCAGGTCCGGTCACACAGGTGCGGCTTCCCTCTCCACCACCCAGGAAACGTGGAGGAACGGTGAGCGCGTGGCATATGACGCGCATGAGGAAGAGGTCTTTCCTTCGTATTATCAATGCCAAACGCGGGCCATCCAGCTCCAGAAAGACTGGATTGCACAAGCTATGCACATGCGACATTCCCCGGGTGCACACTGCCGCCTGTCCACATAGCCACGTTCGATCTTTCCAAAATTTCGATCTTCCCCGATGAAGTGCGTCGGTACGGGCTCTTTCACATTGTGTATTCCAACCACGAAGAGTGCGATGCCTGGATGTTGGACCGCGATGATGGCTCCATAACGTTCCGGAAGAATGCCGACGGACTGATCCACGTTGAGGATTTTGCGAACTATGAAGCTTCCTGCGTCGCGGATGACGTCGGCACCGCGGATCGAGGGCAGGAATGGGACCTGGTGCTGATACCTCCCAGTCCCCTTTTGATGGAAATACGAGGTGTTAGGCTGGGCGGTCTGCCGGTATGGTGGCAAGGTAACGACTGGCCCGATTGTCCCGAATGCGGCAAGAGTATGTTTTACATTGCCGGAATCAGGGCCATTCAAGTGCCTCCAGACAACGGATGTGGCGACCAGCTCTTGAACGCATTCTT